>CANLCA010000240.1 GCA_947487925.1 Verrucomicrobiales bacterium
CATCCGCGATTCTCTGATTAACAATTGCAATGCACAGGGGCACCGTGCATAAACGGCCATCCCTGGGATGGCGTCATAACTGGAGCTGACAACTAAATGAGCACGACCGATTGGAAGCGCAAACTGGCCGCCTACTTGCACGACCCGCCTCATAAGCCTCGTGCCATTTACAGCCACGAAGACCAAAGGTCGTCATTTCTGAATCGCCTGGGGTTGAACCCCGATGCGCTGAAGACGTTTGACCGAAGCAACGATTGGCAGGCCGCCGCCGCTGATCGCTTGATTTTTCCAAAATCAAGCGAAAGCGGACTCTACGTTGATTGGGAAAAGAACGATTTCGAGTTTCGCCATCCGCTGGGGGGAGGCCGACTCACGCCACAGCAATTTCCCGCCACGGCGGCCGGCATGGAGGAGGAGTTCGTGAGTGCCCTCGACGGTATCGCTACTGAATCGGACGATTGGAAGTTGAAGTTCATTCGCTCCTGGCGACTCTGGCCGGAGCGTAGCGCCCGCGAGAAGGCTGCCCACCTCGCCTACATCGTCGCCGATACCCGCATCCCTGACCACACGCTGTGGCAGCACAATGCCCTGGCTGCGGCCTTCACCGCTACCGACGGCAAGCCAGCGTTCCTGCTTTTCCAGATCGGGCCGGTGCAGGAGTTCATCGCCCAAGCGCGCAAGACCCAGGACTTGTGGTCCGCCAGCTATCTGTTGAGCTTCCTCATCGCGAAGGCCATGCTGGCCGTGGCTGACGAAATCGGCCCCGACGCCATCGTTTTTCCTCAGCTTCGAGGTATGCCACTCGCCGATTTCCATTGGTGGAAGAAAGGCTATATCGACGATCAAAAACTACGCGCCAGTCATCCCAGGGAACTGCTCACGCCTAATCTTCCTAACCGGTTCCTCGCCCTGGTTCCCGCGTCCCGAGGGTCAGAGCTCGCCGTTCTGGCGGAAGACGCAGTCCGCACGACTTGGACTAAGATCGCTAAAAAGGTAAAAGTTTTCCTGGATGCTCAAATTGACGGCCAGTGTGCAGGTTGGGACAAGCACTGGCAGGCGCAAGTGAGCCGCTTCCCAGTCGTCGACTCATTTATTCACCCATGGACGGACACAGCAACAGCACTGAAGAATGCTGCGATTGCCACGCCGCCCCTGCATGGAGGCTGGGAGAAACACCCCCTGAATCTCGCGGCACGGTGGGCGGAGGAGTTCATCCCGAGAGCCGAACGCGAGGGCTATGGACCGAACTCCAACGCCGGCTTTGCTTGGGCGCTCCATTTTGCCGCTACGGACTGGAAGTTCGCGGCGCGCAAGAATGCTCGCGCGTTCGCCTCCTGGCAACCGACAGGTCAAAGGGATCCGGATGGCGTTCCCAAGGATCACCTCGACGGAAAGAATGAAGTCCTGGGCGGACCAGAGCATGAGCGTTTCTGGAAAATGCTCCGCCAGAAATGCCCAGGGCAGTTCAAGGGCTCTCAGCTCTATGGCGCAATATCCGTCATCAAGCGGCTCTGGCCTGACCAATATCTGAAGGATGCCCTCGATCTCGACAGGGCCAAGCCCGTCTTCCAGCCCGTGGACCAGATCGCTAAGATTGAAGACGCAATAGATGCCAATGGAGCCGACGCGGAAACCTACTATGCTGTCATCGCTATGGATGGCGACGACATGGGTCAATGGGTCAGCGGCGTAAAGGCCGCGCCGCTCGTCAATAGTCTTGCCGAGAAGGCGCAAGGCTATTTTCGAAAACACTGGCCAAAAGGCGCAGAGGGGTTGCCCTCGGCCGACGAAGTGCCTCGTCCGCTCTCCCCTGGTTACCACGCCGCTCTTTCGGAGGCTCTGGCGAACTTCAGCCTGTATTGCGCCCGGTCCATTGTGGAAGCGTTTGGCGGTCAACTTATTTACGCGGGAGGCGATGACGTGCTGGCAATGACTCCTGCAAGCACCGCACTCGATTGTGGGCAGGCTCTCCAAATTGCTTTCCGTGGGGTTCACCCCGACAACAAGGACGCCCACGCTTCCGCAGCCGTCAAGCGCGTCCTGAGCGACCTCTTCGACTATTCGTTGCACGCGGACGGATTCCTCACCCTGCGCAAGTCTGCACGACGGGATGTTGGCCGTGCTGAGCACCTCAAACCCAACTGGCCTCTTGTGGTCATGGGACCGAAGGCCACAGTGTCGGTTGGCATTGCCATTGGCCACGTCCGAGCCCCGATGCAGGACACCATCCAAGCCGCTCGCAACGCAGAGAAGGCCGCCAAGGAGGTACCAAACAAGGGGGCGCTCTGCATCAGAATCCTCAAGCGATCCGGTGAAGCCGTGGGCTTTTCTGCGCGGTGGAGCGACGGCGTGGTTGCGGTATGGGCTGAATTGAACTCAGAAATTCATGATCTCAGCGGGCGTTTTGCCTACCGCTACGCAGGACTGGTGAAGGCGCTCGTCATCGTGGGGGGGAGCGACACCGGAGCACGCTACGCCGACACTTGGGACGCTGATCTCGCCGAAGCCGTGCAAGCCGAACTGCGCCACGTTCTCCGACAGCAGGGCGATTTGGAACCCCACAAACCCTGCGAGATTGCCGCGCGATGGCGTGCCGCCCTCATTCCCGCCCTTGGCCCGCGCGACTTTCTGCATTTCTGGCTCACATGGGCGTTCGTCAATCGCCTCGCCAAGCCAACCGCCAACGACCAGCGATGAATACTGTTCTCATTGAACCCACCGACTTGCTATTTTTCCGCGACGCCGTTCCCATGTCCGCCGGACATGGCAAAGGTGCCGGGTGTCGCATGCCGTTCCCCAGCACGTTGCACGAAGCCTTTCGCGCCAGCTTGCTCCGGGCTAATGGCGAAACGGCTAACGTCAAGCAGGAGGAAGGCCGCCCACGCAACGCTGACCGCACTGGCAACTGGCACACCCAAGGCCACGACGGAAAAACATTCATCGCCACCAAAGCCTTTCGCTCACTCCGCACCGTCGGACCGCTCCCGTGGCGAGAAAAAACCGGGCTTCTGCTGCCGGTGCCACTGGATGTCACGCGCCAAGGCGACGGCATTGCCAGCCTGCAACTCTGGCGCGATCATTCGATCCCCGCTAAGCAACAACCCGAAAAACCCCACGGTTATCGGCCTACTTGCCTGCCCGTCGCCGTGACATCACCTGACAAAAAGGGGCAGATGCATGGCTGGTGGACCACCGAGCAGATGAAGCATTATCTGCTCGGCTCACCACCACCGGCTGGGGAGGGGTTTACTCCTACTCGAACGGAAACGCTCTGGGCGGATGAGCACCGCGTCGGAGTTGAGATTGACCCTAGCTCTTTTGCTTCGAAGGAAGGACAACTTTATGCCGGCACCTATTTGCGCGCTCATCGAGATACCCGTTTGGCCGCGTGGGTCGAAGTGGCCGATCCAAACAAGGCCAGGAATGGCGAGGCCGATGCCCGACGCCGGGAGTGCGAGCAGCTATCCAAGCTCGACTGGCTCCTCCTGGGCGGCGAGTTCCGGCTCGCCAGATTGCACAAAATCGAAACCGATCCATTCTCCGACCTACAGCAACCTCCTTCGCCCGCTAGCGACGGTCCCTGCCTGCTCAAATGGGTGCTCGTGACGCCCGCCATCTTCGCCCATGGCAGCCTGCCGGGATGGTGTTGGAACGTGAGCGACGGTCGCCCTCCCGGCGAAGTCCGGCTCGGCGCTTCGAAGCGAAAAGCAGCCCATGAATCGCTTCCCGGACGCGCCCAACTCATCTCCTGGTGTCTCGACAAACCGCGCACCGTCTCCGGGTGGGATGTGGTGGAAGGGCGAGCCAAACTCACCATGCTGGCGGTGCCAGAAGGCGGTATTTACTATTTCCTATGCGAGAACCGCGCGACCGCCGCTGGCCTGGCGAAGAAACTCCACTGGCAACCGCGCTCTGATTTCTACGGCGAAAAAGGCTGTGGGTACGGCCTCGTCAGCTTCGACGTCCGGATGCAACGCACGTCCCTGGACATCCGAGCTTTGGCCAACGAACTCTTTAACCAGTAAAACCAAACCATGACGAACAACATGAAACGACACTTGCTCACCCTCTACACGCGCACGCCGCTGCATGTAGGCTCCGGCACGTCCGTGGACGTAGTGGACCTTCCCATCATGCGCGAACGCATCACCGGATTCCCGGTCATACCCAGCACCAGCCTCAAAGGTGTGTTGCGTGAAGCGTCGCGCCAGAAACTTGGGGAAGATAAGACCCGCCTCCTTTTCGGTGAAGACCGCCGACCAAACGAGAAGGAAAGCGTCGCCAGCCATGCCGGTTGTGTGCAAATTATAGAGGCCAAATTGCTGGCCTTCCCGGTTCGCTCGTTGGCTGGTTGCTTCGCTTGGCTGACCTGTCCTGTCGTGCTACGAAGATTTCAGCGAGATACGGAGATCCCCGTCAACATTCCGGCAACCTTGGAGGCAGAACACGTCATTGCAGGTTCTGATTTGCTTGTTCCGGGCCGTAATGAAGTCGTGATTGAGGAATATGCTCTGACCCTTCAGCCAGGCGTTGCCCTCACCGCTGCCGCAGAGACTGCCAGGGGGATGCAAAACCTCACGATGGATTCGCTCTGGCAGGATTCAATCACCAAACGCCTTGCTATCATCCACGATGAGAACTTTCAGCACTTTGTCACCACATGCACCGAGGTAGTCGCCCGAATTGCCATCAACCCCGGCACGCGCACCAACACTGGCGGCGCACTCTTCAATCAAGAGAATGTCCCGTGCGAAGCCCTCTTCTACAGTGTCCTCCATGTCTTGCCCTCCCGGAAACCCGGGTCGAATGGGGATCCGAATCAGTATCTTGCCGACCTTCTGAGTGGCGCTCACGTCATTCAAATCGGAGGCGACGAAACCACGGGTCATGGTCTTTGCGAAACAAACCACCAACTACTCGACGAAAAGAAGGAGGTAAAGTGAAACAGACCCTTGCTCAACAACGCGCCGCCAATGCTCTGAAAGCGGCTCGCATCGACGGAATGGGACATGGCAAGGATGGTGGCAACGCCTTGAGTGGCTTTCCCGTGCTGATCAAAACCGATGGTGCACTCGCCGCCTTTGCCTTCGCGATTGAGCGCAAGCCTAATAAGGAACTGAAACAACGGGGGGCTAATTTAATCGTTGGTGCCGTCGCCAAGCATCTCCAATCCTTGAAGATTGTTGACGCTCAGAATGCGGACGACCTTGTGGAGGAACTTGCTCACGGCGACGCGTCTCTACTCCGCCGTGCCACCGCCGAGTCTCTGGCATTTCTCAACTACCTCAAGCGCTTCGTTGCCTGACCTATGCTTGCAGTCCTTGAACTAGTGAGGGCAGCATTGAAGGTGCGCGGCACTTCTGCCTCCTGGAACCTTCATCTCGACAAACTGTCGTTCGAGCGCGACGGTGACGGTGGTGCCAAGAAACAGTCGCTTGATTCGGTCCTCCGCTCTTACGCGGCTGCCGGCACCCAAACACATCTGGCCGACGCGTGCAAACGACAGCGAACGTTTCGTGGCTTGCTTCGATCTCAACTCGGTGCGAACTATCGCGAAGTCACGCTCATCAATACCACTCGTCTCTTGCTTC
>CANLCA010000241.1 GCA_947487925.1 Verrucomicrobiales bacterium
GATCCAGAGGCAAGTTATTCTACCGGTTGATCCAGCAATCTGTCCAAGTCGAGCCTTCCCCCTACAAAAAAATGGTCGGCGGTAGGCCGTTGCCCGACTCCCTACCACAACAGGTTGGGGGTACTGTCGTCAATTGAATAGCCCTGTCTCAAGAAATGCATTCAGGCATCGGTACGGCATGCCTTCCAATGGAAGTTGTGGAAAACGCGATTAAGCTGCGATCATTCCGGTTTTGCGGGCGTAATTAAACAAACCTCCGGCATCGACCACAGGCCGTACTTCGCCTAGGGGTTTGAAGGTATAAACCTTCCCAGTCGCTTCCACGGTGACGGTGGCAGCATCGAGGTCTACAGATACCACGTCCCCAGTTTTGAGCACTGAACAAAGCCTGTCCTGGATCTCGCATGGATAGAGTTCCCCCGTCGCCACGGAGTTCCGAAAAAAGATCCTGGCAAAACTTTCGGCCAGCACGACGCGGTTGTTTGCGGAGCCGAGGGCGATCGGGGCATGCTCTCGGGAGCTGCCGCAGCCAAAGTTTTTTCCTGCAACGACGATGGGGTAGGCAGAATCGAGCTTTCCTTCCTCCACAAACCTCGTGGGGTAGAGAGAATCCGGCAGGCCGCAGAGAGCGTAGGAACCTAAGGTCTCGTATTCCTCCGCGATCGTCGGGATGAGATTGAGATATTGAGCCGGAATGATCTGGTCCGTGTCGATGTTATCCTGAACGACAAAAACCGGACCTCGGAAAACTGAATTCATAACCTCACTGTGGTTTCGTTCGAGGAAGTTTTCAACCAGATTCCTGATTGAAATCTCGAGTGCCTCAAAGACCGGTCACTGCCGCGGTTCAATTTCCATCCACTCCTCAGAAGGAGACGGGGCTAAACCGGATCACGCCACGACTTCGTTCTTGGAAAAAAATCTGCCGATTTCTTGAAGGGCGTTCTCCGGAGTATCGGAGGCGTGGACCAGATTTCGCATCTTATCCTCGCCCATATCCCCTCGAATGGTCCCCTTGGGCGCCTTTTGGGAGTCGGTTGGACCCACTAAATCACGCACCTGAGCGATGGCATTCGGTCCTTCCAACGCCAGGGCCAGGACCGGACTCGATTGCATGAAACCCAGCACTTCCGGGAAGAAGGGAAAAGACACCAGATGCTGGTAGTGCTCGCGGAGAATCTCCTCGGAGAGAACCATCAACTTGCAGGCACGGATTCTTAGGCCCGCCGCCTCAAAACGTTGGAGTATCGTTCCCGCGAGGCGTTTCTGGATCGCGTCGGGTTTCAACAAGACTAAGGTAGTTTCCATCTCTTCCATTCTCAACATGAGGCTTCAAATGTCCAAGAAAATGAGTCGATTAGCAAAACTTCTCCCACTCTTAACCCTTGCCCTGGAGTCGAGGGTTTTTATAATGGGTCCATGTTAGACATCAGGATTGTCCGTGAGAAGCCCGATTGGGTACGCGCGCGCCTCGCGTCCAGGGGCTCTGGCGCGGAGGCAGACATCGACCGGATCCTTCTGCTCGACGAGGCGCGTCGCAAGGGGCTTGCGGAAGTGGAGTTGCTGAAGGCCCAGCGTAACCGGGTTTCAAAGGAAATTGGCGCTTTGATGGGACGAAAGCAGTTTGCCGAAGCCGAAGCCCTCAAGGTGGAAACAAGGCAAATCGGTGATCAGATCGGGCGCTTGGACAAGGAAGTTTCGGAGGGTGAACAACAGCGGGACGACCTTCTTTTGACCATCCCGAACCTGCCTCATGAGAGTGTTGTAGTGGGTCGGTCCGCCGAGGACAACCCCGTCGTAAGGACCTTCGGGGTCAAGGCCGAGTTTTCTTTCACCCCCAAGCCTCATGTGGCGCTGTGTGAATCGCTCAAGCTGGTAGATTTTGCGCGAGGGGCCAAGCTGAGCGGCAGCGGTTTCCTGCTCTACACACATTGGGGCGCTCGGCTTGAGCGTGCGTTGATCCAATTTCTTTTGGATCTCCACACCCAGGAACATGGATACATTGAGGTCTCGCCCCCATTTCTTGTTCAGCGAGAGTGCATGACCGGCGTGGGGCAGTTTCCGAAGTTTGTGGATCAAGCTTATGCAGTGCAGGAGGGGACGGATGGATCAACCTTGGGGAAACTTTTTCTCGTTCCGACGGCTGAAGCGCCCGTGGCCAACATTCATCGGGAGGAGATCCTCAAGGAAAGCCAGCTTCCGATCAAATATTGCGCCTACAGTCCATGTTTTCGTGCGGAGGCGGGTGCAGCGGGTGTGGGCACTCGCGGCATGATTCGCGTTCATCAGTTCGACAAGGTGGAATTGATCAAGATCGTTGATCCTGCCCACGGTGACGCCGAATTGGAGTGTCTTGTTTCTGATGCGGAGAGAGTGCTCCAACTCCTGGGTCTGCATTACAGAGTGATCTTGCTCTGCACGGGCGACATGGGTTTCGCGAGCGCCAAGACCTATGATATAGAGGTTTGGGCGCCGGGGCAGGGGAGCTACCTGGAGGTTTCGAGTTGTTCAAATTGCGAGGACTATCAATCGAGACGAATGCAGCTTCGATTTAAAACTGAGTCTGGTGAAAACCGGTTCCCTCACATCTTGAACGGCAGCGGCACAGCGCTGGCGCGCCTCTTCGTCGCTCTGATCGAGACCCACCAGCAGCCCGATGGCTCCGTGCTGATCCCGCCGCCGCTGCGGCCCTACATGAGAGCGGAATCCATCCCCGTCGTGCAATGAGAATACTCCTCGCGACGAGTGAGCTCCATCCCTATTCGAAAACGGGTGGGCTCGGGGACATGGTCGGAGCGCTCGCCAAATACCTGGCAAAGAAAGGTCATCAGGTCGGTGTCGTCACCCCGCTTTACCGTGGGATCCGTGAGAAGTTTCCCGAGATTAAGCGGTTCGAATGGCTCCTGGCTTTTCAGTTGGGAACGGAATTTGTTCGCGGGGGCGTCTGGACGATTCAGCCCCAGGAGAATTTGACCGTTTATTTCATTGATCAGCCTCGCTTTTTCGATCGAGATGGAATTTACCAGGGTTCTACGGGGGATTTTGTCGATAACGCGGAGCGGTTCACTTTTTTCTGCAAGAGCATTGTCAACCTTGCAAGGTACCTGCCGCTCCAGCCCGAGATCGTCCACCTTCATGATTGGCAGACCGGGTTAGTGCCGTTGCTCATCCGCCACGACTTTGAGACGGGAGGGTGGGGCGATCCACCGCTTCATTGTCTGACGGTTCACAACCTTGCCTACCAGGGAGTGTTTGAAGCCTCGAAATTCGCCCTGTGCAACCTGCCTTGGGAATACTTTACGGCTGCGGCGGCGGAATTCTTAGGGAGCTTCAATTTTCTGAAGGCTGGCATCTGCATTGCAGACCAGGTGACGACCGTGAGCCCGACCTACGCGAGCGAGATTGTCACCCCGGAGTTTGGCTGCGGGCTTGAAGCTGTGCTCAGCGAGTTGCGGAATCCGGTCAAGGGCATTCTGAATGGCGTGGATTACGAGGAGTGGAACACCCGTCAGAATCCTCACCTGATGCAGCCCTACGACTCCGGGCATATGGATGGGAAACGGGCCAACAAACTGGCGTTGCAAAAACAGCTTGGGCTGTCTGAACGCGCCGATGCGCCCCTGTTTGTCAACGTCAGCCGTCTGGTGGAACAAAAGGGGGCGGACCTTCAGTTGGAGGCCATCCAGTGGCTTCTCGATCTGGATGTGCAATTCGCTTTGCTGGGCAAGGGCGACGCCTTGTTTGAAGAGGGATTCTCGATGCTCGCGGCGAAGCATCCCGGGAAAGTGGCGGTGACCATCGGCTATGACCATGCTCTGGCTCATCGTCTGGAGGCCGGCGGGGATTTTTTCGTGATGCCGTCTCGTTTCGAACCCTGTGGCCTCAACCAAATGTACAGCCTTCGTTACGGGACTCCGCCGATCGTGCGCGACACAGGGGGGCTGGCGGATTCAGTCACCGACGCCCGTGATGACGCCGGAAAGGTCAACGGCATCAAGTTTCGAGAACCGCGCTCCGCCGCTCTCAAACAAGCCCTTTTCAAAGCGCTGGCCGTTTACCATGACCAACCGGTGCTCGGTCGTTTAAGACGAAACGGCATGCGGGCTGATTTCGCCTGGGAACACGTCGCAACACACTACGAAACGCTCTACCGGGAGATGAAGAAACGGCCTCGACCAGCCCTCCCGAAACCTGAGGTCGATCGCTCCGCTTGAAGAGGCTCCGCACACTCCATTCAAAGCAGGCCTTGGTAGGACAACCATAGCGCGCGGTAGTAGTGCATCACGCGGATAGGATCATTGGAGGATGGGATTTCCGCCAGGCAAAATCCTCTGAAACCTGAATCCACCAGACGGGTCATCAGCCTTCGGAAGGGGTATTCCTCCAGGAACAAGTCGCGCATGTGCACGGTGAAAATCCGCGACTTCACAAGGTCGAAATTCTGATCAAACCCACCGTCCAAATCCATTTGGTTCGAGTTCCAGCAGACGCCCACATTTTTGTGGTCGGCGGTGTCCACGATGCGTTTGACATGCGCCATTCGTGAAGTGCCTTCTCCGTGAACTTCGAGCCTGATTTGCACACCCAAGTCGGCGCCGAACATTCCCAATTCGCGCAGTGCCATGCCGATTTGATCAAGGGTTTTTTCGACCGGCACATTTTTGGGGAGCCCATTGGGGCGGACCTTCACTCCTGGCGCGCCCAAGTCGTGCGCCAGCTTCATGTATTCCTTTGTGGCATCGATGTCTTGGCGCAGCTTCGTCGCGTCGGGTGTGTGGTAATCGAACGCGCTCCCCAGCCCCATCAGCGCGACTTTGGAGTTGGCGAACCGTTTCTTGACAACGTCGCGCTCGCCCTTCGACAGGCTGACCTCAACCCCATGCGCATGAGTGGTTCGTAGCTCGGCTCCTTCAAACCGGGTCTGCTCGCAGTTTTTGATGAGCGTTTCGATATCCCAGTCCTTAGCGAGGTTGTAGGTCACGGTTCCCAGCTTCATCTGCGATTGCCGCGCCTTGAGAGGCGTCGCGGTCTTGGAAGCCGCCGGTGAGTCAGCTCCGTGTAAAGGGGTGTCGGATGTGATGTTTGCGACGGCACACAGTGTCCCAATCTGGGTCAAGAATCGTCTTCGCGAGGGGTTGCGGGCACCGTTTGCTTGCAGGGAATTGTGGAATGGGTTCATAACGACATTGTTGCTGCTGTTGGGGCGTTGGCAAGCTCGGGATTGGGGACCGCGGGACAGGAAAATGGAGCGAACCGCGGAAAGGGGACCGAAATGGAACCGAAATGGGAGTCACGTTTCAGGGAAGTGCCCGCGAATCTCACGAATGGACGCGCATCTGAAGAAGCCGTTCCGGGCGGGGAACCGATCCAGAGATTCCTTTCGCGTGCAACCATTCCAAAAGTTATCCGATTGGAGGATTCGGTCCTCCTTTCGGTTCCCTTTCCGCGGTTCAATTTCCGGATTTCTTCCCGCCTTTGGTGAATTTGCGTATCTTAGCGGGGCCGTAGGCTACGGGCTTCGTTGCCGAAGGATCGGTTTTTGCGGTGGCTGGATTGAAGCGGCGTTTCAGTTCGTTAATC
>CANLCA010000242.1 GCA_947487925.1 Verrucomicrobiales bacterium
ATGATGTTCTTAAAACTCACATCGCGGTGGACGAGTCCCAATTGTCTCCCATCGCGATCTGTCTTTGAATGGGCATAGGCGAGGCCCCGTGCGACGCGGCTAGTGATGAACACAGCCAACTCTGCGGGCAGGGGCCGGCTCTTGTCACTGAGCTGCTGACCAAATTGCTCCAAGTTCACCCCACGGATAAGTTCCATGGAGATAAAGTACACTCCCCGAGCCTCCCCTAAATGGTAGGTCTGTACGATGTTTGTATGAATTAGATCTGCGACCAACTTGGCCTCTCCAATAAAGTTCTCAATGAACATCTTTTGATTCGCGTAACTCTGCCGAACCACTTTGATAGCCACGCGCTTAATGAAATCCCTTGCCCCATGCTGCTCAGCTTCGTAGACAATCCCCATGCCCCCTTCAAAAATCTTTCGGACGATCTCGTAGCGAAATCCGCATTCGATTGTGAACAGGCCTGCCATTAAATGATGGTGAGGAATTTGCCACCGCCAAGTCAAGCCTCGCCTCCTTGCCTCCTTGCGTTGCAACTCCTCACTCGCGCACCATGGAATGAAGGGAGAAAGGCCAACCATCGAACCCTCGGAGGAACTCGTCACTCGAGTCCCTGAGCCCACGGCTAATCCAATCCGAAGCTCTTTCACTTCCACCCACTCTTTTCTTCTTGCACCCATCACCGTGAATGCGTATCAACAAAACATTCAGTTCTTGAGACTCAAATAATCTACAAAAAGTTTATGGCCAAACCTTTGACAAAGTCGCAGATCGCCGCGGATCTAGCCGAAAAAACGGGCATCACCCGAAAAGTCTCCTTGCAAGTTCTTCAAGTGATTGCGGAACTTGCTTATAAGCATGCGAAAAACACCTTCACACTCCCCGGAATCGGGAAGTTAGTTTTGGTGAACCGCAAAGCACGCATCGGACGCAATCCCGCAACGGGTGCGGAAATCAAGATTCCCGCCAAAAAAGTGGTGAAATTTCGCGTTGCGAAAGCTTGCAAAGACGCAGTTCTGGGTAGCAAAAAGTAAGGCTCTTCCCAAGTATCAAAGCACTCTGAATCCTTCAGAGTGCTTTTTTTTTATCCTCGCAGCCCCGACTGCCTCAACAGCCTCTCCCATCATGAACGTTCGCGTCCGATTTGCACCAAGCCCCACAGGATTTCTCCACATCGGCGGCGCCCGCACCGCTTTGTTTAACTGGCTTTATGCAAGGCATACCGGAGGGACATTCATCCTTCGCATCGAAGACACAGATGCCTCAAGAAATACCGAGGATGCCGTGAAAGTCATCGTCGATGGATTGCGCTGGCTCGGCCTTGACTGGGATGAGGGTCCTCGCACGAGCAAGCCTGACGGGCCAAGCACTGGCCAGGCGGGCCCCTACTTTCAGTCGATGCGATCCGTCATCTACAAGGCCCGAGTCGAAGAGCTCAAGTCAAAGGGCCTGGCTTACGACCACGAGGGCGCTGTCAGATTCAGAATGCCACGGGAACCTATCACCATCAATGACCTGGTCGTCGGTGACGTCCGTCGGGAGTTGACCGATAGGGAGGCGCAGGATCCTGATTTTGTGATCGTCCGTTCGGATGGGCAGCCAGTTTTTCACTTCGTCAATGTGGTCGACGATTTGGAGATGGGGATCACCCACGTCATTCGGGGCGAGGACCACCTCTCAAACACATCGAAACATATCGCGTTGTTCAACGCCTTTGGAACCCCTCCCCCACTGTACGCCCACATCCCACTGATTCTGAATGCCGATGGTTCAAAAATGAGCAAACGAGATCAGGGCGCATCCTTGATTGGCTACAGGCAGGAAGGCTTCGTTCCAGAGGCCGTAGTCAATTATCTCTGCCTGCTCGGTTGGTCCCCGAAAGACAATCGAGAAATATTGGAGCAGTCGGAAATCATCTCAAGATTCGATCTACCTCAGATCTTAAGACACAACGCCCGATTTGATTTTGCAAAGCTGCGATGGATCAACTGGGAATACGTCCGATCTATGGACGTGGATCGGTATTTAAAACTCGGGGTATCTGCCTTGGAACAAGCAGGGTTTGATTTATCACAATTGCCTCAAGATTACACTGCGACGGCGCTCTTGACTTGCAAAGAAAAAGTTCAGCAGCTGAGTGAGCTGGTTTCGGTGGCGGGATTTTATTTCCGTGACGAGATGGTTTTCGATGAAGTTGCTAAGGCAAAGGAATTCACCCCGGAGACCCGGTCGCGTTTGCTACAGCTCAAATCAAGCTTCGAGGCCCTCCATCCTTTCACCGCCGAACAAATCCAGCTGGAACTTAAACGACTCGCCGCAGAGTCGGGACTCAAAATGTCTGTCTTCGTCCACCCCATGAGGATTGCTTGCACTGGCTCCACGGCAGGACCCAGCCTCTATCACTTGGTGGAGATTCTTGGCAAAGCGCGCGTCGTGCGACGGCTAGACCGAGCCATTTCGATCTGCGGATCAGAAGCCAACACGCCCTAGCGTTGGGGATAGCAAAGGGTCCGGGTTCGAACTCAGCCTGATTACAGGCTCAGTCCTTCAGAATCCAATGGAGACCTCCCAATGCCAGCAGGGCACTCCAAGCAATGACTTCATTCCTTCGGTGCGGATGCCGTCGCCGAAATGTTTGCCCGGCACTTGGAGGTCACTAGCTGAAGCAACTGTTCCGGGGTCACAATCCGCCTCCAATTCAAAAAATCTGGAGTCTCTTTGTCCGGACGAGGGGGGTGATTCAAACTCAGATCCAGGAGCCCCGGCTCAAACACCGCGGCGAATGTAGCCACCTCCGTCATCTCAGCACTGGCCTCTAAATGAAAGGGTAGGGCAGCCATACCATCCAAAGCTCGCAACGCTTGAACCGCACGGCGCAGGTCCCAGACCTGCATCCCTGGTAACGTTTGCCCCAACAGCATGAAACGTCTTCGAACCTGATTGACGTGGCGCGGATCCCTGCTCATCGCGGTTATTCCCACCCCTCGCGGTGCGAAAAAAACATGCACCTCACCTGACTCACGCACTCGCCGCATCCACTGCCCTGTCTCAGCCACTACCGGACCCGAATTCGCGTCCCTCAAGACCCCGTCTGCTGACGACAATTCTGAAGCCAAAATGGAGCCAAACGGGGATCGCACAAGTTCAAGAAAACGCACCCACTGGGTCGCGTCCAAGCAGGTGAGCCGTATTGCCTTCGGACTACGAGTCGATTTTTCTGCCAAATAACATCTGAGTTGACCCCCCGGCTGGCTTGCAAACTCATAAATAGCAAACCGCACCCCGTCTTCATCGATGGCTCCGACCTCCCGGACGGCCAGATCTCCCGTCACCTCAGGCCAGCCGCCGAAGGTCTTTTGCCGCAATAACGAGACCGTTCGAGCCTTGTCGAAAGGCAGGTCGTTCGAGGCCAGCACCGTGAAATCTTCAAAACATCGGCTGGTCTTTTCGTCCTGTGGAAGGGTTTCAAACACTTTGAGTTGTCCTGGCAAAAACAACGGGGCCGCGGCTGATTCCACTGGGGCCATGCTTTTCTTGAGCCACTTGTTGAACCAGCGCATCACGGGGAGCTGCAGTTCCTGGGTGTCTTTGTGCGGTCCCTCGGCGATCATCAGCCCGAGCTTTTCTGGCGCACCATAGAGTTCGTAAATGGCCCGGGTCTTCGCATGCACTCGAATCACTCCTTCCAGTGGAAATAAAGTATCCTTGTCCGTATTGCAGAGCAGGAGGGGCCGCGGAGCCACCAAAGCCGCAACCTGCGCAAAGTCCCAGCGGTAGGTGTTCACCATGAACATGCAGTCGCAATGCCCTTCAACCACTCCGTCGATGATGTGGTTTCTCAAATCCGTGATGCCCGCCACCGGACAGGCTACACGAACACGGTCGTCAAGAGCCGTGACCCACCACGAATAGGCGCCTCCCCCGCTTCGCCCGGTCACCCCAAGCAGGGCTCCATCGACATCCTTTCGGCTTTGCAGATAATCCAAAGCTCTGATCGAGTTCCAGGCTTCGACACCCGCGGCCGTATAGCCTCGCGAATTCCACCACCACATGCCCTCCCGATAGGTCCCATGATGCAGCCCCTCGATCTCCCCGAGTTGGACCGTGTCCATCACGAGACACACATAGCCGTTCCGCGCAAACCAAATGCCATGTTGCTGATAGGCCACCTTGTTTCCGTAACTCACACCGTTTGTTTTGACCGGACCATGTCCGCACACATAAAGGATCGCGGGAGCAGGGGCGCTCAACTTTTTCGGCACATAAACATTGGCCGTCACATAAAGCCCAGGGCGGGATTGGAAATGAAGGTTTTCAACCGTGAAGTCGGCGTGCTCGGTCTTGCCCGTCACGGTCGCGCGCAGTTCAGTTCTTGTCGGCCGAGGCTCAAGCCCCAACATCTCGAACAACTCCCCCCGCAACCTCTCCCGGCTGGAACTCCATTGTTCAAGCGTGCGAATCCCTGCGAGCGACCGACCCTCCACATGTTCTGTCTCAGCCCGAAAATAGGCCTCGAACAAAGCATCCCCAGGCGTCGGGAGCGCGGGAGGCCTTCCGTATGGATTGCCCGCCGCTCGAGTATGGGAAGTCGTCGCGTTCAAGAACAGGAACACCACCAAGACAAGGCCCTGCAATCGACTCTTCATCGATCAAGGCTTCGACTTCAGAAGATCCTTCTTCTTCGCCAGCTCCTCTCCGATGTCTTCCTGGTAGAAGTAGGCATCCCTGGAGCCGTCCGCAGACCAACTGTGCAGAAACAACATTTCCTTGAACTTATACCACCTCACCGAACCATCCATGAAAAGTTGATTGCCACCAGCGGGCACGCCGCCGCCGCCAGCGTTCTTGTGCGGGGGCATGTTTTTAAACGCACTATCCCGACCACTGCCCCATTTGCGGTCGATCTTCATAACAGCATCGGCTGCGAGTACCCAGCCGGGCTGCGCCTGTGAGGCTTTGATGGGGCTTCGAGACGGAAAACTACCGGCCGGATTAATCCATGTGGCAATGCCGCCGTAATATTGAAAACCAATCACCCACTGATCATACTCCCGTTCGAACTGCGGAAATGTTGGGCGGTTGGGGCATGTCCAAATCTGTCCTGAGCTGGAATTGGAGTGGATGATGAGCCCCACTGACTCCGCGGCTTTTCGCTCCGGAGGATTGAGACAAATCTGCACCGAGCCAGCCCGGGCCTCAAGCACTCTGTCCGCATTGTCGTCCGCGTAGATTGTGACGCCAATGCCGATCTGCCTGAGGTTATTCAGACACTTGGCTCGTTTGCCACTCTCCTTCGCCCGGCTCAAAGCCGGCAGCAGCATGCCCGCAAGAATCGCTATGATGGCGATCACCACCAGCAGCTCAATGAGTGTGAATGCGGCGGTGGTCAGTCCGGAAACGCTATGACTAGGCGTGGGAGTCTGGGGCATAGGAGGGAGATTTTGATCGTTTCTACAATGCTCCCACCAAGAACGCACGACATTTCGAGCGACTGCACTCGCCATCCTTATCGCAGTGATTCCAGGTAAGCCAGCAGGTCTGCCGCCTCTTGCGCGGTCAACCCTTGCAGCAG
>CANLCA010000243.1 GCA_947487925.1 Verrucomicrobiales bacterium
AAACTGCCTACCACAGTTTTTTCACCATCATGGACCGCCACAACATGATGCCCGGCAGTCGCCAGGGCGTGCGGAATCTGAAACTGGATGAGAGCCGTCACATCGCCTACGGCGTCTACCTGCTCAGCCGCCTCATGTCGGCAGACCCGCAGGTTTGGAACGTCGTGGAAAAGACGATGAACTCGCTGCTCATACCCGGGCTCGGCGTTGTGTCGGATTTCTTCAGCCACTACGACCCGATCCCCTTCGACATCACGCAAGACGAACTGAGCGCCTACGCCGCGTCGCAATTTCAGAAGCGCTTCGACCGTGTCCGCCGTGCGCGCACGATGACACTTGCGGAGATCGACAAGGAGACACAGGCCATCATCGACGGCAGCGACAGTTGACTCCCGCTAGGCACGAGAGTGGAACATGGATGCGTTCACCTTCATGGGCGCCGCTGGAGCGGTAACAAATTTCGACTGGAAGTCCGTGGCCATTTATCGATTGCTCTCCCCCGTCCACTTTTCGCCCACAATAATTCCAACGCCCGCCGCCACCAGCCCCAACAAGATATCCACTGGCCGATGCTGCCAAACCAATGCGATGGACGCCAACCCCACGACGAGCAGGCCGACGAGCGCCCATCGCCATCGCGGTCGATCTTGTCCAACAAACCACGCTCCCACCGCTGGCAACACTCCATGGGCGCAAGGAAGTATGTTATTCGGCGCATCCATCGCCACGAGGCATTGATACGGCCCCACCCACCATCCCATCGGCAACGGCGGACGCGGCAACGTCGTCGGCGTCAAAATCCACCACGGTGCCACCAACAGATACCCACAGACCGCCGCCCTCACACAGGACCGAAACCGTCCGCCATCGAGGATCGCCACCGGCAAAAGCCAAGCCACCAGCAGCATCCCCAAGTACACCAGAATAAACCCAGGCCGAAATTGAACCCATGCAGGCATGCTCACAACTCGCGGCGCCGATTGCCCCCAATTCACCAATTGGTAGAACGCCATCATCGACCATGCGACGACGGTCATCACCATGAACCGTTTCATCGCGGCGGTTCGATAAGCCCTGCGATCAATCTGCCCGCTAAATTCCTTCATTCAATGCGTGTTCATCAGACGGGCGAATGCTGATCGCGTTCGATGGGATAAAACCGTGCCAGGGCGAATTCGACGACCCAGACCATCGCAGCCACCACCAGCGTGCATGCGATCCAGAAACTCCAGTAACCGCCGTAAGTGCCTTTGATCAATTCGTATGGGGTATGCGCAAAGTTGACGTTCAGCTCAGGCCGAGTTGTGAAGCGCGTCAGCAGTTGCAACCCAACAAACCATAGCAGAGCAAGAAGCCAACTGCGCCCGGTTGCGCGCACTTTGCTGATGGCATAGAGCGCCAATGCAAAACCGCCGACGTGCGAATAGACCGAAGCAAACCAAATGACCTGAGTCACGCAGGCGTCAATAATCCACATTGGCAAACCAATCACCAGCCAGATGGCCGCAACGCGAATTGCCCACGCTGACCCAATGACCATGCCGATACCCAACAGGAGCGTCGAAACGTGACAGCTATAGATGATCCAGTCCGGGGTGTTGACGCTGATGTACTGAATCAGGCGAGAAAAAAAGATCAGAAACGGCAGCACACCGACCAGCTGAAAATGCTGGGTCTTCCACTCTGGCGATGCAGCGGCGTGTAACACGTTGAGGGTGACTTCACTCTTTAGCTGTTAGGAAGTTGCTCTTCTACATTCTGAAAAACTGTCGGAATCTGGCAGACTGGAGGCGTTGTGACAAGGAAATGTCAAGGAACGCAATGGACCCCTAACTTCGGACCAGAGGCTAAGAACTGCGCATTGAGCGAAGCAGCTACCGCGCTGGAACAACCGATAGGACTTTAGTTTCTTATCGTCCCTCCACGATAGATATTGGGGATGGATTGGAGAAAGAAGGAACGCCGGGAAAACGATGAGAAACGGAGATTGTCCCCTCGAATGGGCGTCGACGGCCCACCGAAGGGGCTCGATCATCCCATGATCCCCTTCGGAAAGTAAATTCAGAGCGGACTTCTCACCTTTTGCCCACCTCCCTGAGGAGGCAGGTTATGCTGGATCACCCACAGTGCGAGAACCCATTAGCTGCTGGTGCCCGCCGCGTAAACCTATGAACAGTTCGTGAGGTCAGGGTCCAACGTTCCATGCATCGGACTCACCTTTGCACCAACAACCTCGGGATGCGCCCTGCTGACAATGCAGTGACAAGTTGCACGTGGAAACAGCGCCTTCGCGTAGGAAACGTCGTTCACCGGCCCCGCCTCGCGGCCCGTGATGTCCACCTTCGAGACGCCGGTGAGAAGTGGGGCAGCGTGGGCAGGCCCAGACGCAAGGAGCGACAGCAATAGAGCGAACAGCAGTGACAACGCGGTTTTCATGGTGTCCGCCTAGAGGCCTTTGAGGTCGTCAAACCTAACCTCAGGAGGGTCAGTGCCGACTCGCAACATGACAAGCTCGGCCTCGGCTTTCGAGAGACAAAAGGTCTGAAGATATTCGGTGACCTCTAGTTCCTTCGGACGAAGCATCTTTCCACCTTGCACGGCTTGAAGTGGCGCAGGCTGCCCACCGACGCCAGTTGGCTCTTGGGCAAACCCATAATGATAAGTGCTGTCCTTTGCTGGCGTAGTCCAAACGGGTGGCGGATTCGCTTCGGCTCAAACTCCCCACGATTTCCCACCGGTCACCCTTTCGCCCGGCAGGATTCTCCCCTTGGGCGGCCTCGGAGACTGCCCAAGGGGAGAATCGTCCTCCGGCGCTGGATTCGGGGAGGCTTTTTCTTGTGGCAACGCCCATGGACCGCTACGGTTGCGTCCGCCGTTACAAAGCAACTTCCTATCAGTAATTGCTTAACCCGCATGAAGGAAGCATCCCTGTCGGATCAGACACCATGAAAGGAGTGCCATGAAAACATTGACCTTCTCCGCTCTCCTCGGCTTCACCCTCGTCCTTGCGTCGCAAGCGCAACCCGCGTCCAGTCGTCCACCGGACTCCGGCCGCGCCGCTTTCACTGGCACGATGCCGCCGGGCGATGGCGGGCCGCGCAATATCACCAGCGACGGCAAAACTTTCTTCGCCGTGAGCGAACACAACAACGGCGAGCAGAGCCTGCCCGCGACGATGGTTTGGAACTCCTTCCCCACTTCGCCGTCACAGCAGCCTGACTGGAAATGGAGCGAATGGGTCAAAGGCTCGTTCACACCGGACGGCAAGCTCGTGGTCGGCGGAATGCAGTCGGTCTATCTGTGGAACAGAACGCCGCGCAACGCGGAGACAGACGCCGACGTGGTGCTGCGTCCCGCGATGTATCGTAACGGCGACGGCCCCGACGCGGTCGTCGCGAATGGCCGGCTTTACGTCGGCACTTACAACGGCAACCACATCCTCGGCTGGAACGCGCTGCCGACGCGCGACGATCAGCCCGCGGACGCCTTGCTCGGCGCGACCGACGTGCTCGTGGACAAGGCGGCGGAGGAACTCTATCCCACCTGGCAGAAACACTTGGAGCAATGGAAGGTCACGGGCGGCGATCACGCCTATCACTACCTCGGCAGCGCGATCTGGTTTACGCGCATCGGCCAGGCGATGGGCGGGGCAATGAAGGATCTATTGGCGGCAAAATGAACTTCCCCATCCGCTTTCCTTCACTTCTGCTCCTGTCCGCCTTGCTGGCCGGGCTCACATCGAGCCATTCCGCGCCAGCCACCGCCCCGCCCAAGCCTCCCAACATCGTGGTCATCCTGGCGGATGACCTGGGCTGGATGGATCTGCATTGTCAGGGCAACCCGCTGCTCGACACACCGCACCTCGATCGCCTGGCAACACAGGGCATGAGATTTACCGACGCTTATGCCGCCACTCCGGTTTGCACACCCACGCGCGCCGCCATGATGACTGGCAAATCTCCCGCGCGGCTGGGCATCACCAATCACGCCCCGGGGCATCGGCCGGGATTCGTGCCGAAAGGACGAGACCTGGCTGAGGCGGAAACTCTGACCTATCTGCCGCTGGGCGAAGTCACTATCGCGGAGCGACTCCGGAAGGCGGGTTATGCGACGGGGTTTATCGGCAAGTGGCATCTTTCCGATCGGAAAGGCGCCGATGAGAAGGGGCCGTGGGAATTGCAACTGCGCCCGGAGCACCAGGGGTTTGACCTGAACATTGGTGGTTGCGACCGGGGCGGACCGCCAAGCTTTTTCGAGCCCTACGGGATTACCAACATCCCACCGCGGCGCAAAGGGGACTACCTGCCCGAGCGTCTCGCGGACGAATGCATTTCCTTTCTGCGTACCAACCAGGCCAAGCCATTCTTCCTCTGCTGGTGGGACTACTCCGTTCATTATCCCATCCAGGCGCCCGACCACCTGATCCAAAAATACCGCCAGCGGGCCGGCATCAAGGATCCCGCCTACGCCGCCATGATTGAAGGCATGGACAGCGCGATCGGCCGGGTGCTGCAGGAACTGGATTCGCTGGGGCTGGCCACCAACACGCTCGTCCTGTTCACCTCGGATAACGGCTCGCTCTTTGGCAATGAGCCTTTGCGCGCGAACAAAGGTTTCCTCTATGAAGGCGGCATCCGCGTTCCCTGGATCGTGCGCTGGACCGGCCTGGTGAAACCCGGCTCCACCTGCTCCGTCCCGGTGATCAGCACCGACACTTATCCGACCTTGCTGGAAGCGGCCGGACTCAAGCCGCTTCCAGCAGAATCGCCCGATGGCGAAAGCCTGCTGCCGCTGCTGCGACAAACCGGTTCGCTCCAGCGCAAGGCCCTCTATTTCCACTACCCCAATTACGCCTTTCACCAACGCAACCGTCTGGGCGGTGCCGTCCGGGAAGGCGACTTCAAGTTGATCCGGAATTACGATGATGACTCGCTGGAGCTTTACGATCTAGCGGCCGATCTCGGCGAGACGCGCAACCTCTCTGCGAGCAATCCCGCGCTGACGCAACAGTTGAAAGCCAAACTCGAGTCCTGGCTTAAGTCGTCCAGCGCCCGGATGCCCGTTCACGTTTCCTCCAAGCCATGAGAGTTGTTTTCAGTATCATCCCATAGAAAACATGCTCAAAACTATTGATTTCATTGGGTTTCGTTGTTGCCAAACGCGATGTTACCGCCACGCGCCGTTCCCTTTTCGAAAAAGTAGCGAAAAGGCCATGTTTTCAGTGGTTTTCACGCAATTCCTGTGAGACGGCTGTGAATTGTTTTCACAGTCGTCTTCTCCGGCCTGCTCATCGCCACTGCATTTGCCGCAACTGCAGAACTACAGAAGCGCGCGCTCCGGCCGAACATCATCCGCTGCATAAACCGCGGAGCGTCCAGAAAGCAATTTCCGATCGGTAACATTCATTCACCAGGTATGATGACTAGCCTAACTTCCCTTAAGGGAAACAAAAAACCTCAATGAAATGAGGGATTTCTCAAAAGTTCTGGGCTACAATGCGGCCCAATCCGGCGGTTGAGAGAATAGTTTTAGCAAGTCCAACTTGGTCAATTGTTCATTCAAATCGGGAGG
>CANLCA010000244.1 GCA_947487925.1 Verrucomicrobiales bacterium
AATCCAGTACCGTTTCATGCTTTTTATTCCGCCTCGCGATTGACTGATCGGGTTGTCAGGACGTAAGGTGCCCTCGGGTTGGAATCCAGTGATTATGAATGCGAAGCTGCTGTTTAAGACGTTGTTTCTGATCGTGATTTTGTTGCTGTTGGTGATGATGGGTCTCAATAATCAGCAATCGGTCAGTTTTGGGTTAAAACCGCTCCTAAAGAAGCCTGTCGCCCAACCTGCCGCCATCATGTATTTCGCCTGCTTCGCCGTGGGTCTCATCACGGGCACAGTTCTGACTGCAGGGGGCGGTAAAAAAGGTGGGGCGGCCAAGCCGAGCAAGACGGAGAAATAGAATAAATCTTACGATTCTCTCGCTGTGAACTTTCGGATCGAACAGGGGCAGGAAACTCTCGATCTCTCTCGAACCCTCAAGCCAGGATTGGTTTGACGACTTCACCGTGGACATCCGTTAATCGGAAGTCGCGACCCTGAAATCTGAAAGTCAGTTTTGTATGGTCCATCCCGAAGAGGTGGAGGATCGTGGCATGCAGGTCGTGGACATGGACTTTGTTTTCAACCGCGTGGAATCCAAAGTCGTCCGTTTTTCCATGAACAACCCCGGGTTTGATCCCCCCACCGGCCATCCAGACTGTGTAGCCGTGTGGATGATGATCGCGGCCGACCTGATCCGGTTGCAGCTTGCCTTGGATCATCGGAGTTCGGCCGAACTCACCGCCCCAAACCACAAGCGTTGAGTCGAGCAGCCCTCGTTCTTTGAGGTCTTTGATGAGCGCGACGCAGGCTTGGTCGGTTTCCTGGCACCTTTTTTTGAGGTCGAAGACGAGGTTGCCATCCGGGCCTCCATGATGGTCCCAACCGCGGTGATAAAGCTGTACGAATCGGGTCCCGCGTTCAACGAGGCGGCGGGCCATGAGGCAGTTGTTTGCAAATGAGGCTCTGCCGTGAGTTGTGCCGTAGGATTGGTGGATCTTCGCCGGCTCCTTGGAAATATCGAGCACATCGGGCACGCTTGTTTGCATGCGATAGGCCATTTCGTAGGCGGCGATTCGCGTTTGGATTTCTGGATCTCGCAGCACGTTAAAACGCCGTTGATTGAGGTCGCGCAGTGCGTCGAGAGTTTCGCGCCTGCTTTGTGCCGACATCCCCGCCGGGTTATTGACGAAGAGCACGGGTTCACCTTGGGAACGAATTTGAACTCCTTGATGGACGGTTGGCAGGAACCCGCTACCCCAAGCATTGACTGTCAGGGGTTGTCCAACGCCTGTCATCATCACGACGAACGCCGGGAGATCCCTGTTCACACTGCCTAGGCCGTAGCTGAACCAGGCGCCCATCGCCGGTCTTCCGGCCAGTTGGGCACCGGTGTTCATGAAAATAGTGGCGGGGTCGTGGTTGAAGGCTTCGGAGTGAAATCCTTGAACGAAACAGACATCGTCCACGATGGACTGAAGGTGGGGCAGGAGTTCCGAGAGCCAGACGCCGGACTTGCCGTATTGTTGGAACTGGTAGCGGGACCCGAGAACTGCCGCGTCCTTTCCAATCTGGGCCAAGCGAATATTTCGCAGCATTTCGTCCGGCATTTTCTGGCCGTTGCGCTTGACCAACTCCGGTTTGTAGTCGAACAAGTCGAGGTGGGAAGGGCCTCCGGACATGAACAAATAGATGATGTTCTTTGCCTTTGGTGCGAAATGCGTCGCCGGGAGCGCGGCTCCCTCGGATTCCGTGGCGCCGTGGGCCCAGCCGTTTTCTTTAAGAAGGGACGCCAGAGCGAGGGTTCCCATGCCGGTCCCGCAGCGTTCAAAAAACTTTCGCCGCGTGAGGTTCTTCAACAATTCGAGTTTGCTGCCTTGCATTGGAATGGGGCTTATCATGGATCAGCCTTTGGTCAGAGTTTCGTCAAGGTTGAGGATCACGTTGGCGACGACCGTCCAGGCTGCGAGCGTTGGGATATCCAGTCCAGAGGGGCGTTCTGCCGATCCGATAGAGACAAGTTGGAGCGCGGACTCGGGATCCGATTGGAACGAGGCGAGTTGTTTTTTGAAGAGTTCGAGCAGTCGGCTGCGTTCGGCGCTGTCGGGTGGGCGGGAGACGCAGAGGCGGAATGCGAATTCGACTTGGGAGGCGGGGGTTGATCCACCTCCGGTCATGATACGCTGGCCCAGCGCTCTCGCGGCCTCGACGAGTGTCGCGTCATTCAGTGCGGCGAGCGCTTGCAGGGGGGTGTTGGTTCGGGGTCGCCTTGCGACGCACACATCACGGCTTGGGGCATCGAAAGTGGCGAAAAGGGGATAGGTGCAAACGCGTCTCCAGAAAGTGTAGAGCGCACGGCGATGGAGGCCGGGCCCTTCGCTGGTTGGCCATTCGTCCATCCCGATCTCCGGGCGGAGAAAACCGATTTCTTTCCAAAGATTAGGCACCTGGTCTGGGAACACGCTTGGACCGCCCACTTGCGGGTTCAGGAGGCCGCTCACCGAAAGTGCCAGGTCCCTGATGGACTCCCCATCGAGTCTGAATCGTGGACCTCTGGAAAGGAGCCGATTATAGGGATCCTTCTCGAGGCGGATGTCGTCCGCCGTCGAACTCTGTTTGTAGGCGGCCGACATGAGGATGGTTTTTTGGAGACTCTTCAAGTTCCATCCAGATCTGATGAACTCGGTTGCCAGCCAATCCAGGAGTTCGGGGTGGGATGGAACATCACCTTGCAGACCGAAATCCTCACTCGTTTTCACGATGCCGGTGCCGAAAAAACGCTCCCAAAGTCTGTTTGCCGTAACCCTGGCGGGGAGTGGGTTTTCTGGGTTAACCAGCCACTTCGCGAGGGCAAGACGGTTAGGGGTCGATGCGGGGGCCAACGGAGGAAAGACTGCGGGGACCCCTGGGTTGACCTGTTTTCCCTTGTCCAGGAAGTTCCCGCGAATGTGGACGTGAGTCGAGCGGAGTTCGCTTCGTTCCTGCATGACCAGGGTGGAGTATTTGGTGTTGGCCAGCTCAGTTTCTCTTTGGTTAAGTCTGTAGATCGCCCGTTCCAAGTCCCTGATCACCGTTGATGAAGCCCGGTGGTGAGCGGCGACCTTCTGAACTTCCTCAGAGGACCGTTTTGGCACCGGTTTGCGAAGGATTTCTGCGATCCCCCCTGGGATTGGCCATCTCGCTTCCGGCTCTCGCTCCTGGGTCACGGAGATTCGGAATCTGCCCAGTGTGTGGGCATTTCCGTGGTAGTGTTCGAACCTAAACCCGAGCCGAGTCCCTCCCGTCTGTCCGATCGGCGCTTGGGTCTCTGCGATGAGGAAGTGGGCTTTTCCGAACTGAGGTCCGATGGCCCAGCCTGTTTTGGGATTCCTGTCAACAGCGTGTTCAGCCCTGTAGTAGGTCTGTTCCCAATCCGCGATGGCATTTGTGAGAAAAATATTGGTGTCGGTGATAGCCGAACTCCCCGATTTTGAAGTCGCCCAAAGACCCATGTCATCGAGGATGAAGTTGCCCGTCTGAGACCACCTCCCGGGACCATTTTTTGGAAGCGACTCATCCGGGAGCACTTCGAGCATGACTGCGGTGATGCCTGTCAGGCTTGTGTCGGCTTCGACGGAGATGGTGTCATAGATTGGGTTCACGCCGGTAGCGAGCAGGGATTTATCTGGGAGATTAGTATAGGTCGATCCTCCCGTCGAAAAGGCGTTCGTGAGGTCCAGTGGAAACCACACAGGTCCCTTTTTCTTGGTTGATTCTTCCCATTGCAGTTGCTTCACCCTGAGTTTCATTTCTTCAGAGGCCAGTTGTGCCTGGAGTTTGGCAAGGCGGCTCCGGTAAGAGTCGGCAGTGGGTTGTGCATTAAAAGCGGGCACCTGGATTGTGGGTTCGACGCTGTAGTTCCCACCGTCGGTCGTGTTGTTGAAGATTGCGTAGAACTTGTAATACTCTTCCTGGGTGATGGGATCATATTTGTGCGTATGACATTCGGCGCACATCATCGTCAGCCCAAGCCATGTGGTGGCGGTTGTTGCCACACGATCATTGACCGCTTTGGTGCGGTATTCCTCCGCATCGCCACCTCCTTCATCGTTGATCTTCGTGTTGCGATGGAATCCTGTAGCCACACGCTGCTGGAGTGTTGCGTTTGGTAACAAGTCGCCGGCCAATTGTTCGATGGTGAACTGGTCAAAGCGCATGTTGTTGTTGAAGGCACTCACCACCCAATCGCGATAGGGCCAGATAGATCGGGCGAGGTCTACCTGGTAACCGTTTGAATCGGCGTAGCGAGCCTGATCGAGCCATGATCTGGCAGCCTGTTCACCGTATTGAGGGGTAGCCAGCAATCGATCCACCACCCGCTCGTAAGCGCCGGAGCTTGTGTCCTTGCGAAATGCATCAACCTCTTGGAGTGATGGAGGCAGCCCAGTGAGGTCCAGGGAAAGGCGCCGGATCAGTGTCATTTTGTCGGCTTCTGACCGGGGTTGGAGACCCTCCTTCTCCAGTCGCGCCAGGACAAATCGATCGACTTCATTTCTAGGCCAAGCCGACCACTTGACCGGAGGAGTTGGTGGCCGCTGTGGTTTTACGAACGCCCAATGCTTGCTCGAGTCGGGCTCATTCCAGACCGCACCCTGATCGATCCAGAGTTTCATGGCCTCGGTGTCATCAGCCGAAAGTCGATCCCCTTTGGGAGGCATGACCTCATCGGGATCTTTGGAGCTGATCCGAAGATACACGCCACTTTGTTTGCTTTGACCGGGAACAATAGGGGGGCTGCCCGACTTCCCTGCCGTGAAGGCGCCCTTTTTCGTATCGAGCCTAAAGTTTGATTTTTGCACATCGGGACCGTGGCACTCGGAGCATCGTTTAACGAACAAAGGCAGGATCCTAGTCTTGAAGTCAACGTTTGGGAGCTCAGCCGAGAAGGCGCCAGACGGGAACGCCAGCAGGATGGCAAAGCCGAGAATTGCCGTGGTACTGGGGAGGGGGAGGAATCGAGATTCCAAAGGAGTGAAATACCGCAACATATCTAGCTGAGCTATTTAGTTGACGCATCACGAAATGTTTCCGCTTTGAGTGATGCTTCCCAACAATAACGAAGTCGAGATCGGTTTGTCCACGATAACGAGAAGAAACAAATGAAAACCAAGAAGTGCTATGACATCGGGCGTGGGTGGGTTGTGAAGTTCAGGAATCCTGTGGTAGTGGCCTCTTGATACGCAGCCTTGACTGTCGTATTGCGGACCCCCGTGGGCTGGATTTTCGATGGGAGAAGGGGGGTTCCCCATGTTTTTATTGCCTACCCGATCACAAGAACTCAGAATGGAGTTCATGTTCCGGAAGAACTTACGAGGTTGTTTGGACCGCTGTTTCCGATGAGAATGCCCGGATTCAGTGTGACAGCGCGCGTGCTCGTAATCGTGGCGTTTTATTTTACCGGGCTATTCAATTGACGACAGTACCCCCAACCGGTAGTGGTTTGGGTCATGGATGAAGATTATCCACTGGACGAACTGGACTTCGACGGGCGTTTTGCGACGGACGAGGCGTGCCGTGAGTATTTGGAGCGGCTGCGGTGGCCG
>CANLCA010000245.1 GCA_947487925.1 Verrucomicrobiales bacterium
AGCGAGGGGGGCACGAACGATGAAGAATTTCGCAATGCCGCGATTGTGGATCGGGTAAACACGACCCTTGCGGTATGGATGGGGACTTCGATGGCGTGTGCTCAGTGCCACAATCATAAATATGACCCCATAACACAGGAGGAATACTTTCGTTTCTTTGCTTTCCTCAACAACACAGAGGATGCGGATCGTTTTGACGAAACCCCTGTTCTTCCCTTTTTGACTTCGACACAGAAGCACCGGCGCAGGCAGTTGGACGGGGAGATTGCGCGGCTCAATGAGAAGTTGAGCACGTCCACGCCGGAGTTGCTAGCGTTGAGGGCAGTCTGGGAAAAGGATTTCCCTTTAACCGTGTCTTGGACGGAAGCGAAGCCTTCGCAGGTGAAACTGGCCCGTGCGGCGGTTCTCTCGGCGATGGAAGACGGACGTGTGGCGCACAAGGGGCAGGCCGTGGACACTTACACCATTGAGTTGCCGCTTGTCGGGAAACAGTTCAACGCACTCCGGGTAGAAGTGCCCGCTCGGGAAAGCCAAACAGGTTCAGGACAGGGAACGGAGTCCGAGGGTAGGACCATGATTTCGCACATCTCCGCAGTCTTGGTCCCTTCCACGAATCAAGTTAACGGTGGGCGGTTCGTGCGTGTCGAGTTGGCCGGAAAGGAAAAGATTCTTTCGCTGGCCGAGGTTCAGGTTTTTGGAGCCCAGGAAAACATAGCTCCGAAGGGCGATGCCTCCCAGAGCAGCACAGACTCAGACGGGCCTGCCAAGTTGGCGATCGATGGCAACACCGACGGTCATTTCTCCAACGCTCGGTCCACCACTCACACCAAGCAATCCGAAGACCCTTGGTGGGAGGTCGATCTCAAATCCCCGCAGGACATCCGGCGGATTGTCCTCTGGAATCGAACTGATGGTGGGACTGCGAACCGACTCAGCGATTTCCGGGTGATCGTGCTGAATGAAAAGAGGGAGCTTCTCTGGGATAGAAAAATCAAAGAGACACCGATGCCTCGCGGTGAATGGGCCATTGATGGGAAGCGGACCCTGCAGTTCACGTCGGCTTTCGTCGACGAAAATGGAGCTGGATCGGATCCTCGCGCTGTTCTGACCGAGGCTGTTGAACCGGACAAGAAGGGTTGGGTCATTCCCCCATCGACCGGCAAGACGCACTCGTTGACGCTCCTAACAGACCGGATGGAATCGTCTACGGAGGGCGCAAAGTTGCTGGTGACACTCCGGATCGTTTGCGAGGGAGAATTGCATCCCGCATCATCGTTCAAGCTGCTTGTGGCGTCGGAGCAACGGCTAGCTCCTTTCGCCAAAACACCCGGGAACGTTTTACGAGTTTTGTCGATTCCCGCTCTTTCCAGATCGGAGTCGGACACCAAAGAACTGACGTCGTATTTCATACGCTTTGTGGCGGCGAGTTTGCAGGCCGATCGGGATCGGTTGACAGCGGCCAGTGGAGAGTTGGCTTCAATCAAAACAAACACGGTTCCCATCCAGCGGGATTTGGCTGGAGACAAACGGCGCAAGACTCAGATCCAGTTCAGGGGTAACTACATGAGCCTTGGGGGCGAGGTGGTCGAAGGCGTTCCGGCTTCATTTCACCCTTTGCCAGAAGAGGCTCCGCGCAACCGACTGACGCTCGCAAAGTGGTTGGTGGATGAGAACAATCCCCTGACGGCTCGGGTGGTTGCGAACCGGATTTGGGAGCAACTTTTTGGAATCGGTATCGTCCGCACAAGCGAGGAGTTCGGCTCCCAGGGTGAGCAACCATCTCATCAGGAATTATTAGACTGGCTGGCGACGGAGTTGGTGGCTGAGAAATGGGACCTGAAAAGATTTGTCAAACTGCTGGTAACTTCCGCGGCTTATCGGCAGACGTCTAAAGTCACTCCAGACTTGTTGGAACGGGATCCAGACAACCGGCTGTTGGCCCGGGGTCCGCGCTTCCGGCTCACGGCGGAAATGGTGCGCGATCAGGCACTGTTTCTTGGAGGGTTGTTGAGCTCCAAGGTCCGCGGACCCTCAGTGAAACCTCCGAGGCCTAACTCCGGGTTGAGTGCGGCGTTCGGCAGCTCCGTGGATTGGAAAACCAGCGAAGGCGAAGACAGCTTTCGGAGGGGGCTCTACACCGAATGGAGGCGCACCAGCCCCTATCCCTCCATGTCGACATTCGACGCTCCCAACCGGGAGGTCTGCACGCTTCGGCGGAATCGAACAAACACACCGCTTCAAGCCCTTGTGACCTTGAATGATCCTGTTTATCTTCAAGCGGCTCAAGGATTGGCGAGGCGGATGATCCGGAGCAGTAGCGTTCCGGCGGACAGGATCCGGCATGGCTTCAAGCTGTGCTTGGCGCGTTCTCCGCTGGAGTTGGAGACGTCCCGCCTGCTGAAACTTCTCGAAGAAGCCGCTTCCAGCTATGCGGCCGATGCGCAGAAGGCCGAAAAAACAGTGGCATTCGCTGCCGTGTCGAATTCACCGGAAAAAGATCCGAAAGAATTGGCAACATGGACGACGGTTGCGAATTTGCTGTTGAACCTGGACGAAACGTTGATGAAACGTTGATGAGAATGCGTTGGAGGAACATATGAATGAGGTTCAAGTGGAGCGTTTACGCCACATCACGCGGCGCAACTTTTTGCGACAAACCAGTGGGTTCAGCCTTGGGGCACTGGCCTTGGGAAATGTGTTGAATGTTCCTTGTGGCACGGCGTCCACGCCGACCGCTGATCCATTGGCGCCCAAACGGCCCCACTTTGGGCCGAAAGCCAAGCATGTCATTTATTTGCACATGTCTGGGGCTCCTCCTCATCTCGACATCTTCGACTACAAGCCTGAGCTTGTGAAACACGATGGGCAGCCTTGTCCTGATGAGATCTTGAAGGGTCGTCGTTTCGCTTTCACGTCGGGAGTTCCCAAACTGATGGGCACCCCGCGAACGTTCAGCCAGCACGGCCAGGGTGGAATCTGGATGTCCGACGCCGTGCCGAACTTCCACAAAGTGGCCGATGAAATGTGCGTGATCCGTTCGATGACCACCGATCAGTTCAACCACGCGCCTGCGGAGCTCCTTCTCTACACCGGCTCAGCCCGCCAGGGGCGTCCCTCCATGGGGTCGTGGGTGACTTATGGGTTGGGGTCGGAAAACGAAAACCTCCCAGGGTTCGTTGTGCTGATCTCCAGCGGTGTGCAACCCAGCGCCGGGCAAAGCGGCTGGGGGAGCGGATTTCTTCCTTCGGTTTTTCAAGGAGTGCAATGTCGTTCCAAGGGAGATCCGGTGCTCTACGTCTCGGATCCTCCCGGAATGGACCGAGCCCTCCGACGCCAGACCCTGGATGCCCTGCGCGATTTAAATGAGTTACAAGCCAAGGAGCTGGGGCATCCTGAAACCGCGACGCGCATCGCCCAATACGAGCTGGCGTATCGGATGCAAGTTTCTGTCCCGGAAGTCATGGATATCGCGCGGGAAACTCCGGCCACGCTGGAGGCCTACGGAGCCAAGCCAGGTGACGCCAGTTTTGCGAACAATTGTCTCCTGGCCCGTCGGCTTGTGGAACAAGGTGTGCGCTACGTTCAACTGTTCGATTGGGGCTGGGATTTTCACGGCACCGGCGAGAGCGAAGATATTCGGGATGGGCTGACACGGAAGTTCCAGAAAACGGACAAGCCCGTGGCGGCGTTGATTCAGGATCTCAAACAGCGTGGGTTGCTCGATGAGACCTTGATCATTTGGGGGGGCGAATTTGGGCGAACTCCATTCCGTGAGGGGCGCACCGCCGGAGGTAAGATTTTGGGGCGGGACCACTATCCGGATTGTTTCTCAATCTTCTTGGCCGGAGGCGGGATCAAGGGTGGCCTCATGTATGGAGAGACAGACGAGTTGGGATTCTCTGTGGCGGCTGATAAGGTGCATGTGCATGATTTACAAGCCACCATCATGCATTTGATCGGGTTTAATCACGAAAAGCTCACCTACCGTTTTCAAGGGCGGGATTATCGCCTCACCGATGTGCATGGGGAAGTCGTGAAGAACATCCTGGCATAACTTTCGGCCGGGCGGCGAACAGCTCACAACCCGCCTGCAGCGGCTCCATGGCTCAACACCCTAGACTGGGGGAATGATGCGGATAGCTGCTGTTTCCATGTCCAATGCGCATGGATTTGTTCCTGAGCCTTTCCCCCAACTTCCAATGCCCTGTCGTAATTGTCATAGACCCACCGCATCAGGGATATCAAGTGGTCCGGATCAGGATCTCCCCACTGGCTTTTGATGTTAGGAAAGCAATCCATGGAGCTATCCACCAAGCCTTTGTTAGCAATAAGAAAGGAGTTTTCGTCGGTGCAGAAATCGAGGTGCCCGCTGTAGTTCGTGACGATGACGGGCATCCCTGTGGCCATGGCTTCCAGGATGGGCATGCCAAAACCCTCGGCCCTCGTTGGCAAGACGAAACAATGGGCGCTCTTGTAGAGATCCGCCAGACTGGTTTCACTCAAGGTTCGTCGCCTGTAGGTTGAAACCATGGCCGGTTTCGTGATGTAATGACGGATGTCGCCCTCTCCGTGAAGGCCCAATTTGAGCACCAAACGCGCGTCCTTGACGTTCTGAAACGCCCTCTCGAAGCAGCGGATCAGGATGGGAAGATTTTTGCGAGGAGTGTGCTCGGCGACGCACAGAAAAGTAAACTCCTTCCCTCGCAAACGCTTCGTAGGAGTATAAAACTTCGGATCGAACCCATGTCCCAGGACGGTTATCGGAGCCGTCACTCCTTCTCGCAAAAACGTTTTGTGAATAAATGAACTGCAAACATAGACTTGATCGTTTGAATTGATATCCTCGACTATTTTCTTTGGGAGCGAGTTCAATTCATAATAGAAGTAGGTCGACATGCACTTTGCTGACCTCGGGCGCCGGGCATCGTGGACCGAACAGAAATCGATGCTCTGATCAATGTCTTTGGATCCCGGATTCCGTAGGATGATATCCCTGATTTCCTTGCGCCACCGATCCGTCATATAATCCGAATCGCAGGGAGAAAAGTACACCTTGTAGCGACCAGTCGAGAGAAGGTGGGAAACTAGGTAATTGCCAACTCTGCCCATGCTTCGCGGTCCGCCCAGGAATCCTTCGTAACAGATCGTTTTCATAGTGATACAAGTCGCGTGTAATGGCGGGCTGCGGTATCAGGGCCTCGCGCCGGCGCGCGCTTGGGCGATCGCGAAGTCCACCAGTTCTTGCGAATGAAAGAAGCCCTCAAAATAGCTGTGACCCTGGCCTTTGAGTACGATGAGTTGGACAAGGTGTTCGACGCCCGCTTCCCTGTAAGCGCGAACGAACTCCCCGGAATTCTCCTTCAGAGGCACCACCGTATCCAGGTCGCCATGGATGAGAGCCGCAGGCACACCAGCTCGAGCCAGCACGTTGAGTCGTGCGACAGGGTTCAGCTCCGCGACGCGAGATTGGAGTTGGGAAGGAGTCAGCCCGTAGGCGGGGGCTGCGTTTGTTACCCCGGG
>CANLCA010000246.1 GCA_947487925.1 Verrucomicrobiales bacterium
CCACCGCAGCCTGACATTCATGATAAGACCATCGGTGAGAAATGGTCGGCGGACTAATACGCGATTCCGAATGGACCCATAGGTTATTCCGAAGTATTATTGACCCATAAAGGAACGGCTGAATTACCACCACTTGCGATAATTCTGAACTGTCGCGAAAGAACGCAGCGTCTCGCGTGCTGCCGCAAAGCTCAGCGCCATGGGGTCACCGCCGATGCAGTTTGGAGGCGATGGAGGATGGTTTGGTGACAGTAGGTGCGGTCTGCAGCACATGCAGAAGACGACCAGAGGAGCGCGTGCGCTTGCTGTGTCACCCCAACGTCCTTGCAAAGAGTTGGAGGGGAACCTAGGTTCTGCGTCCTATGGAAAATGTCGTGATTATTGGAACCGGTTGCGCGGGCTTGACCGCGGCCATCTACACCGCGCGAGCAAATCTCAACCCCCTCGTGCTCACAGGGCTGATGCCAGGGGGACTTCTCACCACCACGAGCATCGTTGAGAATTTTCCAGGTTTTCCTGAGGGTGTCGATGGCTACGAATTGATGACACGGATGCAAAAGCAGGCTGAGAAATTTGGCGCCCGTGTCAAATTCGCCACGCTCGAGTCGGTTAAACTGGGGCAGAGCCCCTTTCAATTGGACATCGACGGTGATCTCATCGAAACCAAGTCATTGATCATCGCCAGCGGGGCAGGGCACAAGCGTTTGGGGTTGGAGAGTGAGGATAAACTGGAGAAGAAGGGGGTCACCTACTGTGCGACGTGTGACGGGGCTCTTCCGATGTTCCGAAACAAGCCTCTGGTTGTTGTGGGCGGCGGGGATTCCGCATGTGAGGAGGCTCTTTATCTCACAAGGTTTGCTTCGGAAGTCCATTTGATCCACCGCCGCGATTCCTTGCGCGCCTCTCGCATCATGGCCGAGCGCACCCTCGCGAATGCCAAGATCAAGCCGGTCTGGGATTCGGTCGTGACCGAAGTGCTCGACGTGAAGCTCGAAAAGGTGACCGGAGTTCGCGTCAAGAATGTCAAATCCAATGCAGAGAGCGTGCTGGATTGCGCGGGAGTGTTTGTGGCCATAGGGCACGTTCCCAACACCCAGCTTTTCAGGGGAATCATTGATATGGACGAGAACGGCTACATCACTCCGAAGCAGGGCACACAAACGAATGTGACAGGCGTGTTTGTCGCCGGTGATTGTTCCGATCACGTCTACCGGCAGGCGGTCACCGCCGCGGGGTTGGGCTGTGCCGCCGCAATCGACGCTGAGCGCTACCTGGCTGGCCTGAACTCTTGATTCCCATCCGGAACGCCCCAATGAGCCCTCAAGACGTGGCCGCATCTATGGCGTCAGAGCACCCCCCGTTTTTGCTGGATGTGCGGCAGCCCGAGGAACACGCGATCGCGGCACTGCCCGATTCGAAGCTGATCCCATTACGGGAAATTCCGGGCCGGTTGCATGAAATCGAAGCCTGCAAGGAACGGACTTTGATCGTGTATTGCCACCATGGAGTTCGCAGCCTGCATGCAGCCGCGTTTTTGAGAGCGTCAGGCTTTCAGGACGTCAGGAATCTGGACGGAGGGATCGAGGCTTGGTCCTTGAACGTGGATCCGTCTGTTCCTCGCTACTGATGGAGTTTCCGCAATCGTTGAAATTCTCGGAACTGCTGGCTCACCCACGCGGTCAGCGACGAGAATGCTGCTGACCACAACCAGCCCGTGAACACCCAAAGTAGAAAGAGGATGCCCCCGGGACCGCCGGTGCCCTCGAGGACCAAGAGGGTGGCCATGGCCATGGCGACGAATCCCCAGAGCGTGATTGTCGCGACCACCACCCCCTTCCATCCAGGCTGCGCCCAGGCGATGGCACCCCCGATCAGGAAGGGTAAGAGGAGCAGTGACAAGTTCGTGATTTCCCCATTCACAGGTCGAACTCTCTGACAGTTTTGGCGATGATTTCTAGGCCTTCCTCGGCTTGGTGCCGGGTCAAATTCAGAGGCGGTAGGAGCCTGACGATCTGATTGCCACTCGGGATTGTCAGGACTCCTTTCTCATGCAGTCTGTTGACGAACTGTAATGCGGGAGGTTTTTCGTTCCGTGAGAATCCCGGCACCTGTTCCTTGTCCTGCAATTCAAGGCCTAACATCAGTCCTACACCCCGGGCTGATTTCAGAACCCCTGGATGAAGCTGAACCATCGATTGCAATTCTGACTTGATCCAATCTCCAAGGGTCCGCGCGTTTTGGTCGAGCCGATCGCGCTCGATGACCTCGAGCACCTTCAAGGCCACCGCGCAACCCAGCGGCGTGCCGCCGAATGTCGTGGCGTGAGATCCGGGGCCCAATAAATCAGCGTGGGGACCCCGGACCCAAAAGGCACCGATTGGAAATCCTCCGCCCAATGACTTTGCCATCGAGATCGCGTCTGGCTGAAATCCTGAGGCTCGCGGATCATCTTCCAGAATTCGTTGGAAGCTCTGAAATCGGCCGGATCGGAAGTGCCCGCATTGAACTCCGTCCATCAGGAGGAGAAGCTTCCTGTCATCGCACAAACGCCGCAGTCCGAGCAGGTAGTCAGGGGTGGCCGGGGTGATGCCACCCTCGCCCTGGATGCCTTCGATGAGCACCGCGACGGTGGCTGGGGAGAGGGCGTTTTCCAGGGCTTCGAGGTCGTTGAAGGGGACGTGCCGGAATCCCGCGACCAGAGGTTCGAACCCCTTTTTCACCTTCTCCTGGCCCGTGGCGGAGATGCCCGCGAGAGTGCGACCGTGAAAGGAGTTGTGCGCCGTGATGATCTCGAAGCGGCCTTCGTCGTGGCCATATTTTCGTGCCAGCTTGTAGAGTCCCTCATTCGCCTCAGCGCCGCTGTTGCAGAAAAACACTTTTCCCCCGGACAGATGGCGAGTGATCTGCTGGGCGAGACGGCCCTGAGGTTCGTTATAGTAAAGGTTTGAAACGTGCACGAGTTTTTGCGACTGCGCGATCAACGCCTGCGCTATTTCTTGGTTGGCGTGTCCGAGGGCACAGACGGCAATGCCCCCTCCAAGGTCCAAGTAACGTCTTCCCGACACATCCCAGACATAACTTCCGAGTCCATGGCTTAAGGCGATGTCGAATCTGCCGTAAGTTGGCATCACGTGTTTCGCAAAAAGCTCGCGAACAGTTTCGAATTGATTATGGATGATTGACGGGGGCGGAACGATTTCTTTCATTTGCTGCCCTCAAAAAGCCACAACGCCCTGGGAGTGCAATGTTTTTTTTGTTTCTCGCTGTCTCCTCTTCCTCGGTTGGCTCATGCTGAGCCGTTGCTATGAAATCAGTATTGCCCGAAGCAAGTTCCAATCTTGGGGAGTGCCACGGGATGAGGAGAGTGCACCGGCTCGGACCCCATCGCCGAGTTGACGGAATCTCCGACAAACAGCCGAGGCGCGCCCCTTCCCACGGCTTCGGGTTGCCGTCCAGTCTTTGGCCTGATTTGGTTCCGCGTCTTTTTTGCCGAGTTTTCGCCTCCTTGTTGTTGTTGGCCGTGGCCGACAGATTTGGTTCAACGATCACCGTTCACGCCGCCAAGAACCATGGCAGGGACCAATCTTGTTTCACCATCCGCGTCGTTGACGAACAGACCGGGCGGGGCGTGCCGATGGTTGAGATCAAAACAGTCCACGACGTCTCTTGGTGGACGGACAGCGCCGGGATTGTCGCCTTCGATGAGCCGGGATTGATGGGATTGGAGGTTTTTTTTCACGTGAGCAGTCCCGGCTACGAATATCCGAAAGATGCTTTTGGGAATCGCGGCCTGAAGCTCAAGCCAAAACCCGGGGGCAGAGCCGAACTCAATCTGAGGCGCTTGAACATCGCCGAGCGGCTGTACCGGATCACTGGCGCGGGCATCTACAGGGACAGTCTGCTGGCCGGCGTGCGCCCGGCACTGAAACATCCGGTTCTAAATGGCCAGGTGATGGGTCAGGACACCGTGGTCGTCACGCCTTATCGTGGGAAGCTTTACTGGTTCTGGGGCGACACTCAGCGTGTGAGTTATCCCCTTGGAAATTTTGGCGCATCCGGCGCGACTTCCAAACTACCTCGCCACGGTGGCCTGGATCCCGGCGTCGGGGTGGACTTGAGCTATTTCATCGACAAATCTGGATTCAGCAAGCCGATGTGCCCTGAGGCCGGCTTTGAAAGGGGGTTGCAATGGATCGAATTCGTCCTGACCCTGCGCGACGAGAAGGGGCGGGAGCGGTTGCTCGCGCGGATCGCCTCTGGAACAGGGATGCTTTCGAGCCGCGCCTGGCACCTCGCGATGTTCGACGATGAAAAGGAAGTGTTCCAATCCGTTGCACGCTGGGAAATCCACGACACGCACGATTCGTCGCACCCGTTCAAGGCGCAAGTGGGCGGGGTGGACTACTTCTATCTCTATCCCAATTACCGTGTTCCGTCGCAGATGGCCGCCTTGCGCGACCTTGGCCAGTACGAAGCTTTCACCTGTATCGGGAGCGATGGCAGGCTGCGTGGCGCCCAAACGGGAATTGATCGAGATGCCTCCGGGCGGGCGCGTTATTCATGGAAAGCCGGCGCCGACCGCCTGCACCCTGGCGCGCTGGGGGAGCTCATCCGTCTGGAGAAGCTACGTGTTGGCGAGCCGTGGTTCCAGTTGCATGATATTGAAACCGGATCGCCTGTCCCGGGTGGACGCGGCTCCGTGTTCTGGAACGATTACCGCCAGCGGTGGATCATGATTGTCTCGGGCAGCCCTGGAGAGATTTGGTTCAGCGAGGCCGATGATCCGGTGGGACCCTGGGTCTATGCGCGGCGAGTCCTCACGCACGGGCGCTACAACTTTTACAACCCGACACAGCATCCATTTTTTGATCAGGACAACGGTCGAATCATCTATTTCGAGGGCACCTACACGGAGAGCTTTTCTGGGGCGCCGGCAAAGACGCCCCGGTACGAATACAATCAGTTGATGTATCGAATTACGTTAGATGACCCGCGGCTCTCGTTGCCTGTCCCCGTTTACCGAGTCAGGGGGACTGGAGCGGCGTCTCATCTGATGCAACGGGAGCAAATCGAAAAGGATCGCGCTTGGGATCAAGTGGAGGGGATTGCGTTCTTCGCGATCCCCCCTCACCGCAGCGGGACGGGACTCGTGCCTGTCTATGCCGCAGTCGGGGAATCGCTGGTCCAGACGAACGCTCCCACGGGCCAAAGCATGCCGCTATTTTTTGCGATGCCACCCGATTCCAATTCCAAAGCCACGAATTCTTCGACCCTTACCGAGGAATTGAACTCGCCCGACCGTCAACCGCTCTGCCGCGTTTGGAAAAATGTTGCAAACAGGCTGACGTTCGACTGGCGGAGCCGCACAATTGCCGAACCAAAACTACTTCCTCTCTCAAAACCAGAGGGCTAACCCTGGAAAGAGCCCTTGAACCTTAAAACGGCAGTTGCCCATGGCAAATCTTCGCAAGATCCTGGCGATAAAGTCTTTCCGAATCAGTCACCAGATCCATAAAG
>CANLCA010000247.1 GCA_947487925.1 Verrucomicrobiales bacterium
ACCGAGGCCACTTTGCCGCTTTCCTCAGCAATAATCACAGCACGCGAATCCCGCGCCACGCGGTCCTCCAATCCGGTCGCGACAAGCGGTGCTTCGGTCACCAACAGAGGCACTGCCTGCCTTTGCATGTTCGAACCCATCAACGCCCGGTTGGCGTCGTCATGTTCCAGAAATGGAATCAATCCCGCCGCCACAGACACCAGCTGCTTCGGCGAAACGTCCATGTAATCCACGCGGGCAGGTTCGACATCAATAAAATCACCTTTGCAGCGGCACGTAACACGCTCGGTTGTAAAATGCCCCTTTTCATCAATCTGCGCGTTGGCCTGAGCCACGATGAAAGACTCCTCCCGATCCGCTGTCAGATAATCCATGTGGCCAGAAACACGGCCCTTTTCAACTCTCCGATAGGGGGTCTCAATAAAACCAAAGTCGTTCACGCGCGCAAATGTTGCCAGGGACGCAATCAGACCGATGTTCGGTCCTTCAGGCGTTTCAATGGGACAAATTCGGCCGTAGTGTGAGGGATGCACATCCCTGACCTCGAACCCAGCCCTATCGCGCGACAAACCCCCAGGCCCGAGCGCCGACAAACGGCGCTTGTGCGTCAACTCAGCCAGAGGATTGATCTGGTCCATGAATTGCGAAAGTTGGCTGCGCCCAAAGAAATCCCTCACAACCGCCGAAAGTGCTTTGGGGTTGATCAACTTTTGGGGAGTCATCGCGTCGACTCCTTGGTCGAACAGCGTCATTCTTTCCTTCACAAGTCGCTCGGTCCGGGCAAGGCCAACCCTGCATTGATTAGCCAGCAGTTCGCCTACAGTCCGAACTCGGCGGCTACCCAGATGATCAATGTCATCCAAAGAGCCCTCTCCCTTTTTCAGCTTCAAAAGATATTTGGTCGCGGCCACCAAATCTTCCTTGGTCAGGACCCTCGAATCCTCCCCAGGACGCAAGCCGAGCTTTTGGCTGATCTTATAACGCCCAACACGGCCCAAATCATACCGCTTCGGATCAAAAAACAGTCGCTTTATCAACGCTTTGGCGTTCGCTGCGGTCGGAGGATCCCCGGGGCGCAATCGTCGATAGATGTCCTTGAGAGCCTCTTCCTCGTTCTTCGCCGGATCCTTTTTCAAACACTTAATGATGATGCCATCGTCCACGCTGGTATCCACCACTCGAATCTTTGACACTCCGAGCTCCGCGATTTGCTTGACCACCGCTTTCGAAAGCGGTTCGAACGCGCGCGCCACCACAATCCCTTTCGAGGGATCGACAGCGTCCTCAATCAGAACCTTGTTCTGAATGTTTTCAATGGCCTCGGCCTGTTTGACAGTCAACTCCTCAATGTCGTAGAAGAGTTTTAATATTTCCCCATCCGAACCGTAACCAAGGGCTCTGAAAAAAGTCGTTGTGAGGAACTTCCGCCGACGCTTTTTCCTATCCAGATAAACGTACAGCAAATCGCTCGTGTCAAACTGCGCCTCGTACCATGAACCTCGGTCTGGAATGATCCGAAATGAATGCAGCGTTTTTCCATTGGGATGCTGAGTGGCTTCGAATGCGATCCCGGGAGATCGGTGCAATTGGCTCACAACGACACGTTCAGCTCCGTTAATGACGAATGTGCCTTGAGGCGTCATCAGAGGCAACTCGCCCATGAACACCTTCTCTTCTTTGCCACCTACTTCGTCCTTCAGGAGGAACGTCACGTGAAGCGGCGCCCCGAAGGTCAATCCTTCGCGCAGACAGTCGAGCCAATCCTGCTTTGGTTCCCCAATCTCGTAGCTCTGAAAATCCAACACGGTCTTACCATCGTAACTTTCAATCGGAAAAACCTCTGTAAACACCGCCTGCAGCCCTACATTCTTGCGTTTTGCGGCGGCGATCTCCGCTTGAAGAAACTCCACGTAAGAGTTGACCTGAATCTCGATCAGGTTAGGCGGTGCTATCACCTCCTTGATCTTCCCGAAGTTGATGCGTTCTGCAGCTTTAGATGGCATTTTGTCCAATTTGGTTCCCGGTCAACACTGTCCGGCTATTTTACGATAGAGACGACGAATGGCCGATGCTCCGTATTCTCAACGGAGCAATCGGCACGTTAGACTGACACGATAACGAAGAATTCGTTCGGCTAATTCTGCTCCAACACGGAAATCGTCTCTCTGTCGGAGCAAAGGCCGCGGTGGCAGTTGAGCCACCGCAGCCACTTCCAACAATCACTACTTGATTTCCGCCTTGGCACCGGAATCATCAAGTTTCTTCTTGGCCGCCTCGGCGTCCGCTTTGTTCGCCCCTTCAAGAACAGCCTTGGGAGCTCCTTCGACAAGCGCTTTCGCTTCAGCAAGCCCCAAACCAGGCTTGGCCTCACGAACCGCCTTGATGACGGCGATTTTCTTGTCCGCTGGAAACGAGACAAGAATCACATCAAATTCAGTCTTTGCCTCAGCAACTGGCGCAGCCGCTCCACCCGCAGGCGCAGCAACAGCAGCCGCAACTGGAGCGGCAGCAGAGACCCCCCACTTTGTCTCAAGCTGTTTCACTAGATCCGCAGCCTCTAACACTGTCAGCTGACTCAATTCTTCCACCAATTTTGCGATATCTGCCATGCTACCTTTCAATTTCGTCGCCTTTCCGAGCCCGGAAAGATTTCAGCCAACGGCCATTGAACCGACGAGGGTTTTTTTGACTTTTTTCTACTTCATCCCCAGACAAACCCTGGGGAGAAAACACATTAATTCGTTTCCTTGTCCACGCGTGCCTGGAGGATGCGTGCAATTTGGGCGCCCGGGGTGGCGATGACTCGCGCGAGTGCGGATGCCGGCGCCTGGAAAAGGCCAAGCAATTTGCTTCGTAACGCTTCGATCGAAGGAAGATCCGCAAGCGCGACAACGTCCTGGGCACTGAGTCGCTTGCTCCCTAAGAACCCCCCTTTAACCTTGGCCTTGTCAAACTCCTTGCTGAATGTTCTAAGCGTCTTTGCAGCGTTCGTGAGATCCTTCCCACCTGTCACGGCGGCCACCTGCCCCTTCATCTCGCCGCTCACATCCCCTAGCCCCGCCTCCTTTGACGCGATCCCGAATATTGAGTTCTTGACGACATGGATCTCAGCGCCCGCCTTAGATAGGCGCTTGCGCAGTTCACTAAATTGGACGTTGTTCAGCCCTCGGTAATCGACGAGATAGACAAAAGGTGAGTTGTTGAGCCTCGCGAGATACTCGGCGCTGATTGTTTGCTTTTCTTGACGCATACTCCAGTAAGTTACCCAAATTGTATGGACGCTCAGGCGCCGACGGTTTCTTTCAGTTCAACCCTCACAGGAGGACTCATCGTCGAGGACACCGTGCAGCTTAGGACGAAGATCCCTTTGACACTGGATGGGCGCGCTTTCGATACGGCATCGATGACTGCTTTCGCGTTTTCGATGATTTGTTCTAACGTAAATGTGCGTTTCCCTACCGGCACATGGACATTGCCGGCTTTGTCGACCTTGAACTCGACGCGGCCCGCTTTCACCTCTCTCACTGCCTTTGCCGTGTCCTCAGTCACCGTCCCTGTCTTGGGGTTCGGCATCAGACCCCGAGGCCCTAACACCTTGCCGAGCTTGCGAACCTCAGCCATCGCATCGGGGGTCGCCACCGCCACATCAAAGTCAGTCCACCCTTCGATGCATTTCTTGATCATGTCCTCGTAGCCCACAAACTCCGCTCCGGCGTTTGTCGCGGCGTCGGCGGCGGCTCCGCTTTTCGCAAACACCAACACCCTGACAACTTTGCCGCTTCCGTGAGGCAGCGGAACCGTGCCCCGGACCATTTGATCCGATTGCTTGGGATCCACCCCCAGCCTTAAGGCGACCTCAACCGTTTCATTGAATTTGGCTTTCGGCAACCCTGACAAAATCGTCATGGCTTCCTTGAGCGAGTAGGATCGTTTGGAGTCGAATTTCTCCAAACACTTTTTGTAGCGTTTGCTTCTGTTGGTCATAGGCGGTGCGAATGAGGGTTTTAAGCTCTCCCGCTAATCAGTGTTGACGGTTGACTAATCCAAAACCTCAATTCCCATGCTGCGGGCGGTTCCGGAAATAAGACGAAAAGCCGCTTCATCCTTGGTCGCGTTCAGATCTTTCGCCTTCATCTTGACGATATCCATGACCTGCTTCCGCGTAACCTTCCCCACCTTGTCCTTGTTCGGCGTCTTTGAACCAGAAGCAATGCCGGCAGCCATCTTTAAAAGGATGCTCGCGGGCGGTGACTTCGTGATAAACGTAAAAGATTTGTCCTGATAGACAGTGATCACCACGGGAATGACTAACCCCGCCTGATCCTTCGTGGCTGCGTTGAACTCTTTGCAGAACCCCATGATGTTCACGCCGTGCTGACCCAGCGAAGGGCCGATCGGCGGCGCAGGATTCGCCTGCCCCGCAGGAATCTGGAGTTTAATTTGTCCTGTTACTTTCTTCGCCATAAATCACTACGCTTTCTCAATCTGCCAATACTCTAATTCGACCGGAGTGTTGCGACCGAATATGTTCACGGTCACCTTGAGTTTGCCCCGCTCCGGTTCAACTTCCTCAATAACACCGCTGAAATTCAGGAAAGGTCCGTCGTTGATCTTTATCGTCTCCCCAATTTCAAACGTGACCTTCGGCTTTTCATGGTCCTCAGAGTCCGAAATCTGAGCCTTCACCGACTCAATGTCTCCAGCGGACGTGGGAGTCGGCCTATCCCCCCCCACAAAACCGATCAGCCCTTGTGTGTCCCTGATAAAGTACCAAGGCTTCTCAATGATCCGCTTGTTATCGTCCAACAACACCATGTCAATGAAGACATATCCCGGATACAACTTCCGAGTGGTGACAGTCTTCTTCCCACCCCGAACCTCCGCCACTTTCTCCATCGGAACTAGGATCTCCTTGATGTAGTCCGTCATCTCATCGGTCTTGAGGCGCTTTTCAATGCTCTCTTTGACCTTTAGTTCCTGGCCCGACAGGGTGTGCAGCACAAACCATTGGCTCGTCATAATCTCTTGAGTGGTGAGTTGTTCGGGGATATCCCCTGAGGTCTATGTAATAAAACCAACCAATCTCACGATGACGAGATCCACGACAACAGTAAACAATCCGATCAATAAAGTGGTGATGATCACCGCGACTGTCGACCCCTTGAGTTCCTCAATGGTCGGCCAAGTGCACTTCCTAAGTTCTTCTTTGGTCTCACCCACGTAGTTGGCTAACTGCATTAGGTAGCCCTTGTACCACAGTACGGCGAAAATGCCGCCCACGACGAGCACCCAAAAACCGAGATAAATGAGATCTTTCACAACATTCTAATTCCACTTGGCGGAGGGGGAGGGATTCGAACCCCCGAAGGTGTTTAGCCTTAACGGTTTTCAAGACCGTCGCGATCGACCACTCTGCCACCCCTCCGAAACGCTGAGTTGGCAGGGCGGGGGGGACTTGAACCCACAACCAACGGTTTTGGAGACCGCTACTCTACCAATTGAGCTACCGCCCTA
>CANLCA010000248.1 GCA_947487925.1 Verrucomicrobiales bacterium
GCCGTGATTTGAAGCCTTTGGGATTTCACCTTGAATCCAAGCTTGTTGGTGATTTCGTCCTCGAGTTCATCAATCTTTTCGCTTTCGAATTCCACAATCTTTTCGCAATCCTGGCAGATGATATGATTATGGTTGGGATGGGTCCTGTAGTTCGGGTCGTAGAACTTGTAGTCCTTGCCGAAGTCCATTTCGCGAAGTAGGCCGCATTCGGTGAGGAGTGGGAGGGTTCTGTAGATGGTGGCGCGCGAAACTGATTTATCAAGCCTGCGGGACCACTCCAAGAGTTGCTCGGCGGTGAAATGTTCCTCCGTGCTGAACACACTGTCGATGATGGCACGCCGCTGGGCGGTCATCCGGAGATCCTTTTTCGAAAGAAACTCGATGAACCGTTGCCTGAGACTTTGTCTGTCTGCTTGAGGCATGGGCCGACTATAACGTGTGATCGTCATGATTCAAGCACCACCGAGCGCCAAAGCATCGAGCACGTATCACGAAAAACCAGGAACGTTGAAGCCGAACTGAGTTCAACTTCGACCCTCCGGAAAATCGGTCCTTTCCGTTTTCTGCTTTCTGCTTTCCACTTTTTGCCTTCCCCACTTAAATGTACGGGCAAACTTATGATTAAGGTTGAGCTGATCAACACAGGCAGCGAATTGCTGCTGGGCAGGACACTGAACACACACGCCCAATGGATCGCGCGTCGTTTGTCGGATTTGGGCTATACGATCATCCGGCAGGTGTCTGTCCCTGACACGGGTGAATCCATCGAAACTGCGGTGAGGGATGCGTTGGGTCGTGCCGATATGGTGGTGACGACGGGGGGGTTGGGCCCGACGTCTGATGATCTGACTCGGGACAAGGTAGCCCGATTGTTGGGCCGAGAATTGGTTGAAGACTCAGACACCCTGGACCGGATCGAACGTTTCTTTGCGCAACGCAAGCGTCCCATGCCTGCGAGCACACGGGTTCAAGCCTTGGTGCCCGTCGGCGCCGAGATTCTGGCAAATGATTTTGGCACAGCGCCAGGACTGGCCATTGAATTGTTCCCAAACCCAATGAACGCCGCCAGGAGCCGGGGTGTTCTGTTGATGTTGCCGGGGCCCCCGCGCGAATTGTGTCCAATGTTCGACCAACGTCTGCTGCCATGGCTTCGGGAACACATGCCATTAGACACGGAATGGGCGTGCCGAATTTTGAGAACGGCCGGCCTCGGCGAATCCTATTTGGAAGAGCTTGTCGCCCCACCGCTCCGGGAATTCGTCAATCGGGGCCTTGAAATCGGCTATTGTGCCCATGTCGGACAAGTGGACATCCGGTTGTCAAACCAGGGGGCCGGCTCGCAACGGGTCGTTGAGGAAGCCGTACGGGTTGTTCGGGACGTTCTTGGGGTTTGGATTTTTGGGGAAGGGGATGATTCGTTAGAAGGGGTGGTTTTAAGAGAATTGCGCGAGCGGGGTTTGAAACTGGCAATTTCGGAGTCCTGCACAGGAGGGTTGGTGGCAAATCGGATGACGAATACGGCCGGGGCCTCGGACGTCTTTGGGGCGGGAGTCGTTTGTTATAGCAACCAAGCCAAAACAGCGCTTCTTGGCGTTCCGAAGCAGTTGATCGAGGCCCATGGTGCGGTCAGTCGGGAAGTCGCGGCATCGATGGCCGAGGGGGCTCGAAATCGGTTGGGAGCGGACTACGGTCTGGCATTGACAGGCATCGCGGGGCCGGGCGGCGGCACAAACGAGAAACCGGTTGGGACCTTGTTTCTCGCTGTCGCATCCGACCTTGGTACGAGGGTTGCCAAACGATTCAACCCCTATGACCGGAAGACATTCAAGGAGGTGTCTTCCACGCAAGCTCTGGACCTGTTGAGGCGTGAAATTCTGGGATGTGGGTGGGACGAGAAAACGCCTTGAAAGCCCGAAATCTTGGCAGTGATGTGGGTGAGACCGGTGAGCTACCGCTCATTCAACGGGTACTGTGCCCCTCAGGGCGAGGCAGAGTTTGGGAACATGTCAGGATTTCTCCAAAACTAGGAGCAGTCATCGCCAATGGCTTCGACGGGACAGCCTTCCTTTGCCTCTTTGCATTGGGCTTCTTCCTCAGGGGATGAGGGCTGTTTGAACACGTAGGAATAGCCGCCGTCATCGTTGCGAGTGAAATTTTCGGGGGCGGTCTCTCGACACAGATCACAATCGATGCACTGGTTATCGACGTAGAACTTGCCACCGGTATTTTCGGCGTATTTGTTTGCTATGTCAGCCATAAATGAGATTTGAAAATCTGAAAAACTATGGTGAGCCCGATGGCAAAGATCAAGATTCATCTCATGGATTAAGTTTCACTACTGGAGCCTGTGCGCAGGATAATCCTTTTTAATCCTGGCCCGTTTGTCAGAGTCTCCGTCCGATGACACGAAGAACCAAGATTATCGCCACTCTGGGGCCAGCCACAGAGTCCCCTGAGATGATACGGGCCTTGATCGGTGCGGGTGTTAACATTTTCCGGCTCAACATGTCGCACGCGCCACATGAGTGGGTGCGACGGCTCGTGAAGGACATCCGCACGGCGTCCAAGCAGCTCAGCGCTTCCATAGCCATCCTCATGGACACCCAGGGGCCTGCGATTCGAACCGGGGATCTGCCGGTCGCTTTGGATCTAAAACCGGGCCAAATGTTCACCTTGACGGTTCGAGGGGAGAAGAGCGAGGAGTTGCATTCGGTGGATGTGAACTACGAGAACTTCATCAATGACATCAGCGTTGGGGATGTGGTGTTGCTGGACAACGGCCAAATCCACATGAAAGTGATGGCCAAGAAGAAGCACCGCGTCGAGTGCGAAGTATTGACGCCAGGAAGGCTTGGGAGTCGGCGTCACATCAACCTTCCCGGGGTAAGAGTCTCGTTGCCGGCATTGACGCAGAAAGACCTTGCGGACGTGGAAGTGGGTTTGGAGGTGGGGGTTGATTTCATTGCGCTCTCTTTTGTTCGGGAGGCCGCCGATGTGGAACTGCTGCGAAAAGTGGTTTCGAAATCCAGGCCGACACCGCAAATCGTTGCGAAAATAGAGGATCAACTCGCGGTACGGAACCTGGAATCCATCATCGAGGTCGCCGATGGGATTATGGTCGCGCGAGGGGATCTCGGAATTGAATGCCCTTACGAAGAACTGCCGATTATTCAGCGCAAGATCGTCAAGTCCTGTCTGAGGGTGGGGCGCCCGGTGATTGTGGCGACCCACATGTTGGAGAGCATGATCCAGAATCCAATGCCGACGCGGGCGGAAATCACGGATGTGGCAAACGCAGTGTATGAGCAGGCGGACGCAATCATGCTGAGCGGCGAAACGACCGTTGGGAAGTATCCCCTGAAATGTGTGGAAGTGATGGACAAGGTAGCGTGCCGCATCGAGAGAAGCGGCGGGGCGAACTACCAGTTGCAAGCCCAGTTCACAAGTCCGCGGCAGAAGATTGCCAAGAGTGCGGTGGTGATGGCGGATGATTTGCGGGCTCAGGCGATTCTTGTGTTCACGTTGCGAGGCAACATGGCGAAGCACACGGCGTGGATGCGTCCACGTCATTCGACAATCTTTGCGATCTGCGAATCCTGGCCCGTGGCGAATTCGCTTTCGTTATGGAGGGGAGTGGTTCCCCTGGTGATGCCGTTTCATCATGAGACGCCCGAGGACACGATCGATCCCGCGCTGAGGGAACTCGTGCGACGAGGGGCGTTGAAGAAAGGGGACACAGTTGTGATCCTCAGTTCGCTTTCGTCCGGGCAGCATATCGTGGACGCGACACAGATGAGGATCGTGGATTAGAGAAAAGGAGGCGTGGTATCGAAGGCCTTTTGACTCGCTGAAACCCTCGGCGCCTCTCTTTTTCAGCCTACCCAACGCGACATTGCGCCCATTCTGGATTTCCTATAAGACAACCTCGACATGAATGCCATTGATTCACGACTTCGCGTAACCGCCGTTTTCTGGCTGGGTGTTGCCTGCCTGTTTTCGGTGTTTATCGCCTACATGTTCGCCACCGATATTGCAGGCGTTCTGCTCGTGGTGGCGGGCGTGGGCTGGCTGGTCCTGCTTCCCTATCATACCCAGCTTTCGGCGATGCTATCCATGGCCACCTTCAGTTCAGCCTTGATAGTGCCATTCTTTCCAGGTCGGCCTTTTTTCTGGGAATTCGCGGCCCTCTTGGCGTGGTCTGGACTTGTGATCACCATATCCTTGCGGCGGTACGCGGAGGACTCGGCCCGTGTTTTTCAGGAGAATAAGTGGCTTTTTGTGGGTGTTATCGGCTACTGCGCAGTGCTCCTGGTCACGATGGTCTATCGGGGGGTTGGTCTCCGCATCTTCGGTGGCGAACAGATGGGCGGGCGGTCTTACTTCCAGCAACTGGCGTGCGCCATCTTTCCGTTTCTATTTTTACTTTGCCGCCTTGATCGACAGACGATGGTGAAGCTTTTTATTTTCCAATGCTTGTTGACTTCAACCTTTCTGGTTTCAGATTTTGTGTTTTCCAGAGCTTCGCAGGTGTTTTTCCCGATACTGCAATTTTTCGAACTGCCCAACGATGCCGTCAACTTTGAAGCCCAGAGCTTGCGTCACGGGATCCGCCGGTTTCAGTCCTTGGGAACCTTCGGCCAGGGAATGATCGTTCTACTCCTTGTCTTGGTGCCACTCCGCTCCTTTCTTTCGACTCGGGGATTTTTTTTGGTTCCAGCAACGGTAGGGCTGCTGGGAATGGGCGTTCTCAGTGGTCACCGCTATTTGATACTGATCGTGGGAATCACGTTTATCTTTTGCATGGCTGGCCAGCGAATGTTCAACGTGCGCAAGATGATTCTGATCGGTTTTGTGATGTTGATCGGATTGGGATTGACCTATCTGGCGGCTCCCAATCTTCCATTGGCAGCTCAGAGATCGGTCTCCTTTCTGCCAGGCATCCAGGTTGATGCAGGCGCCAAGGCGGATGCGTCGGTCACCCTGTTTGTGCGCGAACGGCTGAGGACGACGGGAATGGCAATGATCCCTGATTATTTGTGGATGGGGCGCGGCTTTGGTATGTCATCCCTCACGGATTATTCTCTCTTTTGGGATCCGACAACCATCACCTTGCACGTGAATCAAGGGCGGTTTTACAACGGATTCATAGGGCTCATGGTGAACACAGGTGTCGTTGGGACTTTTTTCATGATGATGTTCCTTTTTTCCGGCACGGCAACCGCTTTGAAGGTGATTTTCGGCTACCCGCAGGAACACTACGAGAGCCAATTCCACCGATTGGCGTGCGTGGTGGCGAGCCTGTGGATGGCGAACACAATCGCTTTCTTATTCTTTCACGGCGACAGTGAATGGGCCATGAAGACCTTCGCACTGCAGGCTGGCTTGCTACTTTCCTGCAAAGCTCTCCTCAACATGGAGGAACGCCAGGGCGCGCCCGAGACGGCGTAGGGGCTCTCAAACAGATGAGGCTGGCATATTTTTGTTCAAACAATTTGTTGCTGATTTGAGAGA
>CANLCA010000249.1 GCA_947487925.1 Verrucomicrobiales bacterium
ATCGCGGTAGGAAAGGCGGACGCCATCACAAACCAGCGCGGTCTTGTCCGGAAGCCGAGCCGCGCTCTGCTCAAGAATATCCTGCACCAGATAATGATTCATAGGACCTGTTACATCATGCCGGGACCCGGTAGAAACGAACACCGTAGCGTCGTAGAAACTGTATCAGCTCCTCTCCCAAATCGTTGCTGAAGTCCGCCCGTTCGCGACTCTCGATATCCGCCCACACAATTTGTTCCTTCGTCAACCGCTCGCGGAGAGATTTGGGAATGGCAGTCAGACTCAAGTAAGCGCGGGTCCCATCTGGCACTGCCACGGTATCGGCGCCCGCGTCTCCAAGTAGAATGCGCTCGAGAATGTTGGAACAGGATAGCCACCCCTTCTGCATTCGCCGGATTTCAATCACGTTGCCGGAGTGCCGGCAGTCCATGCCAAAGCCGTTCAGGTACCCAATCATTTCCGCAATGATGTCGCGGAGGATCGATTCGCGATCCTCGCCGGTCAGCGTCCGGGGAAAATAAGGGGCCTGCGAGACAACCTTGGCCGGTGATCCCGTGGCGAGGCAGCGCGGGGGAATCGTTCGATTCACGACCGAATTGGTTCCAATCATCGCCCCGTCTCCAATCTTCGCACCGGCTCCGACAAACACCCGCCACGCCACCCCGACGTTATTACCGATCTCGATCGGACGGAAATCCGCCGAGTAACCGTCAAACACGCTCAGCCAGGACTGATGCCCGAAGATCAAGCAATGGCCGCCGATGCTGGTGTCATCACCAATCGTCACCGACGGCGCCGGGTTGATGAAACTCAGCTGTTGAATCTGACTATGGCGACCAATGCGCAGGGAAGAATGCGGGAACTGCAGACCGCCGACGAACACCTGCTCGTTGATCTTGGAGTCCTCACCAATGGTCAGGTGAGGCGTGTCCAACATCGACATCGCACCGATCTTGACTCGGGCACCGATGTTGATCGTCTCTCCTCGAATCATCGAGAAGAACCCCTGGCTGAAGTCCCGGCCAATTGAAACCTTCCCGCCGCAGATCACGGACCCGAAGGAGAAATGCGCTCCCCTCCCAATCTGGTGTCCCATCATCCGATAAACCACCCGTTTCAAGAACGAGGGCATCCAACCATAAAGAACCATTTCCCGGATGGGAAAGCGCGGTTTGGTGGTCAACATGAGCGATTGAGCAAACGGAGGTGTCGTCAGGCCATTAGAAGTTCCACAGCCAACCCGCGAGCTGCTGCGCCTGCGGTCGCGAACATTCAAGTCGCAGGCCAGCCGGATTGATTGCTGGGGCCACCAGTCCCGGCTACTTGAGTTTACCCTTTTGCTCGAGCAAAGTAAGAATGTCGTCGACCTTCATCATCGCCCGAATCTCTTTGTCGGACAGCACGACGCCAAACTTCTCATCAATTCCGGCCATCAGATTCAGGACGCCGACCGAATCCCACGTTGGGATATCGTTGCGTAACCGCTCGGGCTGGATGTATTCGGGGGATTCCTCAAATACTTCGGCCAGCCACCCCAATGTTTCTTCTCTGTTCATCGATTTAGATACGTTAACGACAGAATTCCGGTTCGATAAAGCCGCCGGGTGACGGCCGACCCGGCTGCACAGGCTACACGCCACGCCGCGACCCCGGATAAGGGCACGGCAGGCGGAAACAAAACCTCAGGTCACTGAACTGGCAGCGGGCCGCTCCAGCTGAATGTGATTCAAGACAGCCGCAGGCGGCAGAGTCACTAGTGCCGAACCCCAGGACAAGCCCACCCCATAGCCCAGCAGCATCAGTTTCAAATCACGGTCTGCCGGCCGCTCCAGCCCCCCGCGGGTCATCGTCAACGGCACCGAGGGACCACCCGCGCTGCCAAACTCTCCAATGGTCATAGGAACTTTGGCCTCGGGCAGATTCGCCTTTTTGAGCAAGTGCCGCATGATGAAGCGATTGGACTGATGGAAGATAAAATAATCCACCTGTTCGCGGGAAACTCCAGAGGACGTCACTGTCTCCTCGACCAGCGCCGGCACGCGCTTGATCGTAAAATTAAACACATTGGCCCCGTTCATATGGACCCACGACTTCCGGGGATCACTCGGAAAGCGATCGCGAAATCCTCCGCCAGCCAGGATGAGATCATCCGCTCCGGAGCCGTCGGTGTGCAGGCAAAACCACCACTTGGAATCTCCGCTCGTGTCCGCCGGGCCTGCCTCCAGCGCGGTAGCAGAGCCCGCATCACCGAATAGCAGCGCCACCGCGCGATCTCCCTTGTCTGAAAAGCGGGTGGGGGTTTCACCATGCAGCACCAGCACGCGCCGGAATCCAGGGCACTGGAGCATCATCGACGCGAGCCATATGCCATAAGGATACCCCGAGCACCCGAGCCCCACGTCAAACGCGGCACAGGCATCCGACAAGCCAAGCCGCCGCTGGACCACGCATGCTGTGGAGGGCAGGAAATAATCGGGCGATTGAGTCACCATGATCAGCGCATCCACTGAGGCCGGATCCCATTGCAAGGAACGCAAGACATCCTGCGCCGCCGCGACGCACAAGTCGCTGCTGCATTCATCGTCCGCCGCCAGATGGCGCGTCTTGACCCCGGCCATCTTCACCACCTTCTCCACCTCCTCGCGTTCAAACGCCGTGGAATCCGTCATGTTGTCAAAACAACGGCTCGGCACACACGAGGTGATCGCGCGCAGGATGGGGGCTTTGGTAAACGTTATAGCCATAGGTGCAGCCGAAGTTGAATCAACGCACATTCAAAAAACTGGACCGTCGATAGGGCAATTGAATCCTGGAAACGCCTTTGATGGATCGAGCAATTTCCCGGATCTTATCCACCATAATCATCGCCAGCCCCGGGCTGTGACTGGAGTCCGACGGCATCCACTCCGGGTTCAACGCGAGATGACAAATCCGCAACCGACCCGGGTCAGGCCGGCAGTAAAGCGCGACCCCGACCGGCTCGCCCTCGCGGGCGCAGGCAAACAAACACTGCATCGCGCCAGACGGCACACCAATCCAGATCCGGCTGTCCGCCTCAATGACGTAGGGAGCTCCGGTCTCCTCAACGGTCGCACGAATACGCCCCACCAACAGCTCCTGGCGTGGGTTGAAGAAAAACAAGCACTCCACCACATGCCTCATTGTCACTGGCACCGAGCCAAAAAACTCAATCTCTTGCAGGTTTATCATGCCTCTCCAAGGACCAGCTCAGGATTGTCACAACACGACTCTTGAGCGCCACCTGTACTCAAAGTTTGATAGAATCACGGATGATCCTTCAGACCAAACCAAGCGTGGTTGCACCGGGAAAGATGGTCTCCCTGTTGTGATAGCATAACACCCGTCCATTCTACCGACCAAGGGCAGTCACACCAATTGCAGCAGGCACCTGAAGAAGCGAACTTTTGGTCAGAAGACTTGGACCGAGCGGTCACGAGACAGGGAAGGGCAGGGCGAGCGACAGTGTCGGTTCACTTCGATCCTTTGGCTCACCGGCCCTAAAAAAACTAAAACTCGGGGGAATCCCTTCAGAGGCGATCGCAGCGACATAGCCGGGGCACGGACGGAACTCATGCACCGACCAACTTGTGCCTTCACTTTTCAGGGGGTCTGAAAACCGAATCCCAGCCTCCTCCAACGAGACTTCAAAGTGATCAAGAGATGCTGAGAGTCCCTCACCAGTCCCCTTGAGGAAGGCTTCCTTACGCGTCCATAATCGGTAGAAGACATCCGCTTGATTTTCTGCCGGGGCGGAGCGAACAAGTTCCGTCTCGACGGGCGTGAAGAGATTTCCAGCCACGCCGAGGTTATCCACCATCTGCGGCAAGATTTTCTCCACGTCTACTCCCACCCGTCGACCGCGCGCAACGGCCAGAAGTGCCACGTCGTATGAATGGGAAAGATTGAAGTGTAATCGCGGTTCAATGCCGCCGGCTTCCAACTCAGGCTTCCCGTTTGCACCGTAGCAGAACTCGATTCGGTCCGGCGACTCGTTGAGATATCTGGACAAGATTAAACGCAAGCTGGCCCGCGCAATCACAAACCGGTCGCGATCTTTCCGGAAATAGAAACGGGCCGCCCTTTCCTTCTCGGCATCGTTCAATATTTCGAAAAAACGATTCCCCTGGCCAAGACTCTTCGCCAGCGAGACCTCCCACACATGAACTTGGTTTCGTTCAATTACCATCGCATGCCAGATTCGTTCGGCCAGGTGCCGATCCCCCCTCAACCTTGACCCCGCAGGATTCTCCGTTTCAGCTCCGCGGCGACCTCGCGAACGTAAGGTTCAATCAACATCGCGTGAGGGTTGGCTTTGATGTCCACCACTTCTACGTGCTCACCAACCACCTCAGACCAGCCCATGTTCGGGTCGGAGAAGAAGTCATAGTTTTTTTGCGGGCTGAACGCGGTAAGAGCCAGAGCGGAAGGCATGGGCACAAAGTCCCATGCCGCCTGATGATTGATTTCTTGAATGAAACGCTCAGCACCCTGTTCCTCCACCGCACCGCTGACAGCGCTGATGAGCCCCTTCAAGCGCGCGGCAACTTTCCCCCGCCCCGCCTCTTGCGCCATGCGGAGTTTCTCAGCGAGATAGCCCACAGCATCCCGCGCGGGCATTTGTGTGAGATTCTCAAGATGGAAACCAATTTTCTGCCGGAGAAATGAGAACCGGTCGGCCCGTGATTCCTTGTCTTTCACGACGCTGAGGTTGTACGTATCGAGCAATCCGATGAGACCCACCCGGTCCCCCTGATCAGACAACAGACGTGCCATTTCGTAAGAGACGGACCCCCCCATGCAATATCCGGCAAGGTGGTACGGTCCGCGGGGCTGATAGGCCCTTAATTCCTGCAGATAGTGAGCCGCCATGTCTTCGATTCGCGACAGCGGGCGCGCCTTTCGATCGAGGCCAAGCGATTGGAAGCCGTAGACGGAGATCTCCGGTCCGAGCGCTTGAGCCAGCTCGCGATACAACAGGACATTGCCACCCGCTCCATGAACCAGGAAAAGTACCGATTTGCCGGCGCGTGGCTGAATCGGAACCAGAGTGTCCCAGTGCTGCTCGCCGGCCGTCCAGGTGGAAAGGTCCACGGCAAGGAGCTCCACCGTGGAAGAGGCAAAGAGGCGCGCCAAAGGCAAACGATGACCAAACTGTTGCTCGATTCGGTTCATCAGGCGAACGGCCAGCAGTGAGTGGCCACCCAGATCAAAGAAATTGTCTTTTACGCTGACCTTCGGCATTACGAGCAGCTCTCCAAAGATCGCCGCCAATCCTTCTTCCAAGGAGGTTCGCGGCGCGACGTGCTCCCGCGCGCCGGCGGCTTGCCCGCTCAACTTGGGCAATGCCTTCCTGTCTATTTTGCCGTTTGGTGTGAGCGGCAGGCGTTCTAAGGTGACAAATGCCGATGGCACCATGTAATCCGGCAGGCTGGCACGCAAATGATCGCGCAACTCGAC
>CANLCA010000250.1 GCA_947487925.1 Verrucomicrobiales bacterium
GATGGGTGTCAATTCCGATGATGGGTTTCGCACCTCCGGAGGCAATCTGAAGGACGCCTTGCAGGGCGTTATTTTAGGCCAGTTCGAGGGCGGCCGCGGTGCGGCGGACTCGATCTTCACTTTCAGCGTGCAGGAAGCCGGCGTCTATCCCTTCCGGACCGTCTGGGAAGAAGGCGGCGGGGATGCCAATGTCGAATGGTTTACGGTTAAAGCCGACGGCACGAAAGTCCTGCTCAACGATACGGATGGGGTCAAAGCCTACAGGGCAGCCACCGCTTTTGTTCAGCCTCCCTACGTCCGCTCAGTAAAACCCGGCGTCGGCCCGCGCCAGCTCAATCAGCCGGAGTCCAAGGTGGAAGTGGTCCTTGTAGACGGAGACGCTGCCGCCATCGACGATGCCACCATCGACTTCAAAATCGACGGCAAGGCGGTCACCGGCAAAAAACGAGATGGCAAAACAGTCACCTTGACCTACGAGCCAACGGGGATCCAATTCCCATCCGAGAATCACACCGCCGAATTAACCTTCAAAGGCGCCGGCGGATTCACCCGCACCGAGAAGTGGCAGTTTCGCAATTTGAAAAACGTTGTCCTGCCCACCGCGGTTCTTACGGAGGACTTCGATTCTACCGCTGAAGGCGCGCAACCCAAGAATTGGGTCGCCACGAATTTCACCCCTGAATGCAATCCCGGTGAAGACCCCACGGATCAAAAGTCGGATACCTTCAGGAACTGGGTCGTCCTCACCACGGAGAACATGCCGTTGATCGACGATGCCGGCATCACCGAGGTCAATGGAAACGAGAAACTCAACGGGAAAGCGCTGACACTCGAAATGCTGCGCTCAGGCAAAGTGCTTTACGCTGAGTCGGACAGCCGATGTAATGGGCCGGTCGGCCGCGGTGACTTCGCCGCGGACGCAACCGCCGAAGCATGGGGCCAAACTCAGTTCATCGTTTCCGCTCCATTCAACCTGTCCGCGGTCAAAAACCCGGTGCTCTCGTTTGCCTCCGGCTACATGCAGAACCAAGACAGCTACGGCGGCGTGGAATACTCCGTGGACGGTGGAAAAACCTGGATGCCAGTGGTCTATTTCTTGGATACTCCCGACATCACAGTGAGTGCGGATGGATCTGTCGATGGCGTGGCGACATTCAATAAGGCGCAGGGAGACACGGCCCTCTGGAGAGTCGGCGGAGTGGTCAAAGGCCTGACCTATGGCGACGCCGTGGCGGCGACGATCGATTCGTCGATCGGCAACTACATCGTTCCTCGCATCAACGACGACGGCAAAGAAGGCAAAAGGATCGAGATCTTCCGTTTGCCCGCCGCGGCGAGCAAAGCGGACGTTCGGCTGCGACTCTCGGCAACAGGCAGCGACAGCTGGTACTTCTTCGTCGACAACATTGCCTTCTACGACATCGCTCCTGAGGCCACCACGCCGACCACAGGCGGAAGCTTGGCCGTCACATTCGCCGCGGGCGATGTGGGGATCACTTGGGAGGGCACCGGGGTTCTGGAATCCGCCTCAAGCGTCACCGGTCCCTACGCCGCCGTTACGGGCGCCGCCAGCGGTGTGAAGGTCAAACCGACCGCCGCCGCCGCGTTCTATCGCCTGCGTCGTTAATTGATCAACAGAAAAGTCTTCTACTAACGAATCGATAATCACAAGCGGGCTTTGAGGAACTCAGCGCAAGCTGATCTCAAAGCCCGCTTTTTATTGGAACGTGATGTCGGCCACAAACCAGGACGCTCAATCACGAACGCTGAACGTTATCGAAACCGGTCTGCGATTCACCGCAAGAACGCTCCAGGAGTTCACGGAGTTTGCGGGTTCTGGACTTGCACGAGTGCGATGCGAAAGCCCACAAAATAGATTCCGCTCGTGGGAGCCATCATGAACCGATTCCCCGAGCGAGCGAAATCCGCGTCTTGATTCCACCCCCCACCCTTGAAGAGTTTGAACTTGCCGCCCCCCGGACCCATGGGATCGACGACATCCGCGGGAGGATACTCCGAGAACCAATCGAGGCACCATTCCCAGACGTTTCCGTGCATGTCGTGCAAGCCCCAAGGATTGGGCTGCTTCTGCCCGACGGGATGGGTCTTGGACTCACTGTTCTCGGCAGTCCATGCGTAACGGTCGGCTTCGGCGACGGTCTCGCCGAAACTGAAACGATTGGTGGTGGTGGCCCTGCAGGCGTACTCCCATTCAGCCTCGGAGGGAAGTCGGTACTCGAATCCAGAAGGAAGATGTCCCGCGACACGCTCGCGCTGGCTCAGGGCGACGCAATACTGCATAGCGTCCACAAAACTGACCTTGTCGACCGGCAGGTTGGTGTCGCCCGTGAACTGGCTCGGGTTCCGCCCCATCACCGCACCGTATTCCGCCTGAGTGACTTCATACTTGCCTAGCCAAAAATCACGGCTGACGGTCACCCTGTGCTTCATGCGAGTGAAACTTCCTGCCTTAATGAGAACCATGTTTGTGAGAGGAACGACTTGGCTCTTTGGCGCCGCGGGCAACCCGTCGACGGAATCTCGCGAAAACGCAGGAGTCCCTCTGTCACAGCCCACAAGGCATGCCGCTCCTAAGAGAAACATGATCACTAGAACCCCAGACTTCGGATGTTGCGGTGAACAATTCATTTTTCAAAACTGACGATGAATGACCATTCCGATTCGGTCACCGGCACGGTTCGCTCTGTCCCATCGGGCCACCGAATCCAGATCGCGGACGGGGTGTCCACGAGGCCGAGCACCTGCGCCGACGCATCTTGGGAGCTGAATCCCGATCCGGCTTGAACCAGACGGCACGGGCCTTTGTGGCCCCCGGCATAGAGAACTCGCATCAGAGCGCCGACGCCGTCCGGGTTCGAAGAAGAACCCTTCAGCGCCACGCGAAGGCCTCGCTTTGCCGTTTGGTTGACATACAGTCGCGTCGTCCCATTGTTTTGCGACACCGCAAGATCCAGCCGCCCGTCGTGGTTGAAATCGACCAAAGCTGCCCCACGCTGTTCCCCTCTCACGTCAACGCCAGTCAGATTTGAACCCATCGCTGCGAAGGTGCCACTTCCCGTTCCGTGGAGCCATAGCCCACAGCCACCGTCCTCGCGGGACAGGTCCGAGGAGCTGCCATGGTGATTTTGGCCCAGAAACAGATCCTCGATTCCGTCCCCGTCAGAATCTCCGACATTGATCGAGAAGACCGGAGTGAGCTGCGCTTCGGGCGGCAGAGGAACTGGCTCAAATCGCGAGCCTCGGTTTAGAAACACCGTCGATTCCAACCGGGCGGCCTCGAGAAACAGGGTCTTTTCGTACCCTGTCCCAAGAATTTCGCGAACGGTGGTTTCGGCAAAAACCTGGTGGGTCGCAAATCTGGTTTTGAGCATGGGAAGACCACGCTCCAGCCAGGCGCGATCACGGAACGGCAGCCATTTGTTTGTCGACTTCCAAGCTTCGATCATCTGAACGTTGCCGTCCCCGTTCCAATCACCGTAATAAAGCCTGAGAGTCGTTGGCTGGACCAGTTCGTAGGGGGTATTGCGTCCCCAATTGCCGCAGGCAAGATCCATCCTTCCATCCCCGTCGAAATCGCCCGCAGTGACGCTTGTCCACAAGCCGGTCATGCCGGAAAGCCCCCACTCCTCGGTCATTTCCTCAAAGCGACCGCCCCGATTTCGAAAGACACGAACGGGCCCCCACTCCATAGCCAAGGCAAGATCGGGCGCCCCATCCTCATCCAGGTCAACAAAGGAGGCCCCGCTTGCCAACCCCATCGACTTGAACGGTTCGCTGTGTGCGGCGTCGGGCTCCAGCTTCCCTTGTTTGTTCAGCCAAATCGTCGAGGAGACAGGTTCCGGATAGCGGCCGGGACGAAACCGCCCACCCACGAAAAGGTCCAGATCACCATCGCCATCAAAGTCAGCGACGGCCAATGGACCGAGCGCCTCGTGTCCGGCGGACCAGTGTTGCGGCGCGCCCAGGTTCGTCACCGAATAGGCCGTGATTTCGCTCTCGCCAACAGGAGCCATCTGGGTGTTTGACCCGGCAGCGAGCAGGAGTCGATTCCCTCGACCATCGGACCATCCCAACACAGCGCCTTGGTCTTTAGCGAGGCTGACAGCCCCCTCGAGCCTCGTGAATGCTCGGCCGCCTTTGTTCGCATACACCGCCAATTTGCTTCCGGTGCCGCCCGCCAGGATCAAATCCTCCCATCCGTCCTCATTCACATCAAACCAACTCACGCCCGGCCCTAAATGGGTGAGGCGGCGGGGAATCAAGGGTTGCCTTCCCCAATCGTCCGATGGCTCCTCCGAATGACTGTGTCCAATCAAGGCGCTAACGTCGGAGAAGATGGGTCGGTGAGTCTCCGTCGAAGTAGGATTCGCCGGTGGATCGGGCGCGGCCTGGCTCACGTTGTAAAGGCGATTCGCCACAACGCCGTTCAATGTGGTTTGCCCCCCATCGCGCCACTTCACCTCAAGCCGCATCGGCTTGGTGGCATCAGGGTCCGCAGCGAAAGTTCGGATGCCCTCGTCACCTGAGAGATAACGCCCGCCGCAAAGCATCTCCTGGGACTGAGTCATCGCCCCGCCGACGAGCCGGATCCTGGCCCCCACTCCACTGGTGTTCGGCGGCCTCCCACTCAAACGCACGGCAATCCGGCCTGCGGTCGCATTATTGCCATAAAGGCTCGCCACTCCGTTGAGGTTGTTCACCACCAAATCCAGATCTCCGTCGTTGTCCAGATCTCCGAGAGCGGCTCCGTACGAAATCCCTTCCGTGCCAAATCCCCATCGCTGATCCATGGATTCAAAAGTCCCATCCCCCTTGTTCCTCAAAGCGGCGGTTCTTGTCGGCCATGAGGGATGAAGTTGTCGCCATCGCCTACGCTGGTCCGGTGTCATCTGCCGTTGTTGCGCACGGATCTGATCGTGGCTGTCTTGATCCATGACATCCATCGAAAAGCCGCTCGTCACCAGCAAGTCTTCATACCCATCCAAATCGACATCAAGAAAAACAGGGCACCAGGACCAATCCGTAGCCGCGAGTCCAGCCATCAGGGCCGCCTCCACGTAGGATCCATCGGGGCGACCAAGAAACAAGGTGTTGCGATTGAACTGAGGCCGGGCCTCGGCCCTCTCGATCTCCTGCCGATGCGGCCGATCTCTGACGAGTTGGGTCATCCGTCTCGAGGGCCGACGCGCCAACATATCGACCACGAGGAGGTCGTCGTACCCATCGCGGTTGATATCGGCAAAGTCCACCCCCATGGAAGAGCGGCTCGTGTGCCGAATCTTCATGGCATCGATCGCGCGGAACTGACCACGTCCAGTATTGATCCAAACACGATCCGGCGAAACGTTGTCGTTGCAGACGTACAAGTCGGGAGCCCCGTCTCCGTTCATGTCCCGGAACATGACGGACAGACCCCAATCCCGATAAGGCGGAA
>CANLCA010000251.1 GCA_947487925.1 Verrucomicrobiales bacterium
CGCTCGGCGACGGCAACCCATGGTCGGCAGTCGAGCGGTATCCAAGGCTCAGCCTGTATCGTCCGCACGGGCTCAGCCTCGGCCTCGGACTCTGGCGGGCGCTCCACTGGCCTTGGCGGATCGATCGTGACACTGGGCCTCACCATTGAGTCGGGATCGCACAGAGGGCGTGCGGGGCGTATCTGGCGCTCGATCTTCCACGTGACGCGAACCGGCTTGGAGCTCGGGACAATCCACGGAGCGGAGCGGACCTTCGAGCGGGCAGACTTCCATTTATGGAGCAACTCACGCTCGGTCCAGGGGGGCTGGCAGTGAGTGCCGTTCCACTCACCCAACAGCGCCAATGCTTCGGCTTCGGCGACGCCTAAACGGGCAAGTTCGCAGGCGGCGCGGAGTGTGGCGGAGTGCCCGCCGCTGCCAGAAAAGGCCAAAGGCAGGCCAGCCAAACGGGCTCGGGCGCATTCAATGACGGTCTTCATAGAACAGGAAAAGCCTTTTCCCACCCAATCCACCCAATCCACCCAATAGGTATGTACTCTAGGAAAACAGCCTTTTTCCCAGGACATAGGGGCATTGGGTGGATTGGGTGGGGATTCACAACTTAGCAAAAACGTAGCGCTTCGATTCCATCAAACCTCGGCCATCTCCACGATCCTGGTCCACAATTTTGCGTGTGACGGAAAACCCGTCAATTTCAACGATGCCCGACTCCTTGAAAATGCGAGCGCACAGACGGCCAACCTGCTTAATCGACTCGCCGTCGCCCTTTGGGTCGCCCGGGATTTCAATTCCGTGAACGCCCGAAAGCTCAACAAGCTCGCTGGCGATCAGCGACTCGCCCAGACGTCCGTCAGATTCAAGCGCCAAGGCCACAAGCCGAAGCCACGACAGGCCAGGATTGGCTACCCGCTGTTGGGCGGATTCGTGCCCGTCCATGAGCGGACCGCAACCTAAGATCTCGCGGCAAATCCAGTCCAAGATTTGGCACCATTCACGAAAGTCGTGGCGATAATCTTTGGTTCGAGGTTTCCCGAATGAAATCCACTCCGCTATCACGCTAAAAACACAACCGAGAAAGTAAGGCTGTCGCGCCTGGAGCTCGCCAAGGGTGTCGCGGTAATTGAACCCGGGGCGCTTGCGGATTCGAGAAATCGAGGATCGGTATGCGAGGTCGACGGTGCTCTCCATCCCGTTTGACGAAAGTTGAAGAATGAAAACTTTTGGATCGATCAAAATCTCACCGTGGTGAGGAACCCTCGCCGGAAATGATCCGGGCGCAGTAAGCAAACTTTCCAGCGTTTGGCTGTTCAGCTTGCCTCGTAGATTGTCTAAACAAATGAACGGTCGGCCAGCGATCAGGGCCTGCGCAAGGCTTTCATCAAACGATCCGACCCCTCCGGCTCGAGCGGTCACAATATACGGCTGTTCATTGTAAAGGGATGATACCAGGGTGTGCCGATACCCTTTGCCACTCTGGCTCTGGTCGGCTTCCGCAACATCGATCGGGATTGGCTTTGTCAAAAAGCCGCCCATACGCAACGCGGGTGTGATGAATCCCGCGAGGGCTCGCGCCTTGTCGCCGGGGCTTTGAAAATCCACTTCCTCAATTAACCAGTGCAAAGATTTCACGGCCTCGTCGATCGGGACCCGGGGCGGAATGTCGCCCTGCATCACGAACGTTCCGCCGTTCTCGGGATGATACCCTCCCCCCAGGATGGCGACTTCTCCCGTAGAGGTTTCAATCATGAACGGGCACCGCAAAACGCTCGCTATGGGCGGTAGAATCTCGCGAGCTTCGACCGTGGCCATGATCGCCTTCGCCGTGTCAGCCGACATAATAGCGGGGCTAAGCGTCGGCTCTCCGTCGCGGTCCGAGCGCCATGCCATCAGGGGACCAACCCGTTCCACGCGTGATCTGAACCCGTCTGGCTTAACGGGTGCCAAACTTGTAATTCCATCTGCCTCGACGCATTCAACCAAAGCACCGCCTCGCCAAAAGAGGGATCGAGTCGGTTCGATTCGCGTGAATATCGCACGGGCTGATTCACTTATGGTAACGGCTTGGGAAGGTAGAACCATGGCGAAGACCTCGCCGGATCGCGGCATCTTTGGGGCTTCCTCAATGATCGGCAGCGGCTCGCTGTCTTGACGAAGCCAAGCGTCGGGATCGTGGCTCACAAAGCACAAGCGCAAGCGGTCTTTCACCGCTGGGTCAATCGCCACCTGGTAGCGCGTTTTGAAGTAGGCTTGTGCCGCTTGGAAGCTTTCCGCGTGGCGGTCGCCATCGATGCTTAGTCCCAATTTGAGACCGTCGCCGCCTGGGCTCACGAATCCAAACGCCACGTGGGTGTCGTCCTTCAACTTGCGGATCAGATCAGCCATGCGATCGCGGCAATGATCGATGTCGATTTGGAGCAGGCCGGAGTGAACAAGAGGGGTCGTTCGGTCGCGGGCCGTCCCTGAAACGCAGAATGGGGGCAACTCCTTCTTGGCGCTGTCGTAAGCCTTCGCCTCGTCGCTCTTTTTGGAATCGAGTGCGGGACAAACGGCTTTCCATGCCTCGTGCAATTTGCGAAGATGTAGGATGTGGAGTCGGTTGGTGTGACCTCGGATCTCGGCGATGACAGCTCCGATCGTCACGGTTCGGGGCACGCCTGAAAATGCGTCAGAGAACATCGAAACCTTAATGTCGGCAACATCTGCGCACCGCTTGCTTTCGTTACTCATTGTGCTCCCTTCTCAAGCGGACAAGCGTTGACGGGCGCGGTGCCCTGAGGTAGATTCAATGAGTCTAGTTTTTCATCCCCGGCGGTCGCGAGCCCCGGGGCTTTTCTTTTTGGTGGGGGGCTCCAGATGGGTTTCACAGGGAGCCTTTCCCGCATCGCCGGTTCGGGGAAGTCGCTGAAGCGAATCCCGGCTGCTTGAAGCGTGGCATGGCTGATGCCGGGACGTTGTGGGAGCTCAGGGGAGTTCACAGGGAGCCTTTCCCACATCGCCGGTTCAGCCACTCCCGGACTAGGCCCAGATCGAATCGAACATTTCGTCCGATCTTGATGTGGGGCAGACCCCGTTTCATGAGGTTGCTGACAGAACGACGGCAGAGGCCCGTCATCTCGGCCACATCATCCTTTCCACCGAACTTAAAGGCTCCCGTCGGTGCTTCGGGAATTATCATTGATTCTTCCATGCGCACCATCAGATCACGCCCGTGCTCTCAACAGGTGGACACAGTTTGTGCGGAATTAATCCACCGAACCGGGAGGAGTAACCAGGAAGGGAACTGGGAGGAATCAGGGAAGGATCGGGTAGAACTGTTCCCCTCCAAGCATACACACATCGTCGGCGCTCAGGCGACGCTTCTTGTCGCCGCCCTTTTCGCGAAGTGTAATCTCGATCAAACCTGTTTCCGCCACTCGGTGAGCCGTCGTCACGAGCGGGTGTTGGTAGTCGAATTTCCTCAGGCCAAGGCGTTGGCGCATTTTGCGATAGTCGGTGGGATTATCGGAATCATTAGGTTTTTCTGATTCCAACAGACGATCCAGCAAATCGGTTAAAGCTTTATCGCTGTAAAAGCACAAGCCAGGTTCGCCTAGGCGCCCCCAACGAAGCCAAGAATGCACCGTGAAAAACTCTGCTTTGTTTCGCCGCTCGCTCTCCGCTTGATCGGGGATCACGGTTGGTTTCCAATTGCGGCCAGTCTGCTTTCGAAGAGTTCTCTCTATTTTGGTGCGCATCTGATTCAACTGAATCCGCACATTCTCGTCCTTGGCGTCGCGCATGAGATCGTCCCACAAGCCATGTCTGTAGTATGCCCGGCAAAGTTTCTCGCATCTTTGTTCGGCAGTTTGCATGTCGCCGGTGGCCCTCGCTTCCAACATTTCGTCCAATAAACTTCGATTCAACTTTTCGGTGTCGATCTGCATCCCGGTCAGTTTTACCATCGCGCGTGAAACACTCGCACAAGCCTTGAAGAAGCGCTTGCAGTCCCCTGGCAGGCCGCGAACACCGAGAAGAAACTCCCATGTGTCTTCGCGCCGTTCCGCTTCTTTGAGGGTCGCATCTTTAACGTGTCGAAGAAATTGTCTGAACAGGAACGGATCGCGCTTCAATTCGCTTGGGCTGTTTCCCGGCAGAAAGTGATCTCGTGTAAGTGACATCTGATTCACGCGCTTGCTGGCATTTGGATAAGGTTCGCGGCTGGATTCGACGGTGCCACGGCGAACCACTTTTCCGCCTCGGTTTTCGTGCAAAGTCCCTTGTAATGCTGATGAATCATTGCCGGTGAATTGCCAGCCAATGAGGCGGTCAAATTCTCGTTGGAATTAAGGGCGAAGTGGTAGCTGCAAAAGGCGTGACGAAGGCCGTTTCGGCGAGCGGGGATTTTGAGAGAAGCTCGCAGAGCACCAAAATCCGTGTGGAACTTGTCTAGGCAGTGAGCCCAGACCGGCCCGGTGGCGTTCGCGTAGGGTCGAAGCCAGCCCGCCAGGGCAGGGGCGATCTCGACTAAGCGCCGTTGGCGAGTCTTGGCCACCGCTTGTGAGATCTCAACGTGCCCTTCGATGTGGAACACGTCCTTCCATCTGAGCCGAACCGCCTCTTGTAGCCGGAGTCCGGCCAATCCGCACAACGCGATCACCGGGACTAGGTGCTTGTGCTGGATCTCACTGCTCGCGGTTGTCAATAACCCAGAGAGTTCCTCGGGTTTGTAGAACTCGATCGACTCCGTCTCGCATGTCTCCGACGTCATCCTCTCCGCCTCAAGCAGTCGATGGCCTCTGTCAACGTAGTCTCGGAGGGCGCACCATTTGAGAAACATGGTCACGACCATCCGACGTCCGTTTCGCGTTCGAGGTGAAACGCTCTTGTGATTCGAGATGTAGACGTTGAGCATCTCCTTTGTAAGGTCGCAAACGTCGCTGCCTGGAAACGTGTTAGCGAACTCCGTCAGCCACAGCCCCACTGTGTAGTTGTAGGGCTTCGAAATTTGTGGGCGCTTTCCGTCTTTGGATACGGTCAGGTGCTCCCGTCCCTGCATGAACTGCTCGACGGCCTCCTTCAACCCCACGCGATTGACCGTGGCCACTGTCTTAATGAAGCCGTCGATGGCGTCGGTCAGGCTGGGGCTCTTGAGTTTGGTTGCGGCCTCGGCGAATCGGCTCACGGCCTCCGACAGGCCCACCCGGATGCCGGTGTCGGCGTAGAGGCTTTGGAGTCGTTGGAGCGCATCCAGGGCTTCGCGGGATTGTGTGTTTGAAAGCGCGGCGGCTTGAGATCCACTGGCAATGTCTCGAACGAGTGTCTCCGCAGCCGTCTTGGCCTCGGAGTAGGACCCGAAACTGGACACACGGCGCTTGCCTCCCACGTAGGCGGAAACCCGGTAAAACGGGTAGCCCGCGGTCCTGCCGTAGATTTTTGCTTCGATTTTCCGATGTTCGATGGTCACC
>CANLCA010000252.1 GCA_947487925.1 Verrucomicrobiales bacterium
CATGGAGAAGGAGCCGTCCGGCGAGAGTTCGACCTGGCGGCCCGCCAGCATCACCCTGGCGTCCGGTTCAGTGGAACCGTAGACTACAATCTCCACGTTCACGCTAAACGAAAACCCTTTCTTGTCCCTATCCTTTGCGGCTCCACCATTCAATGGCGCTCCGACGGGCATGGGGGAAGTCGGATGTTCCTCGCTTTCAATCGGCGCTTCAACTCTCTCCGCGAACTCCTTAGGCGCCGGAAGAGGTCTCAGAAACTCCAGCGAACTGGGCTTTCTCCACGCTTGCGCGGTTTGATTGAGCGCGTGGAGAATGGCCGCTTGTTTTGCTGGCCAGGGAAGCTGTGCCAGTTTCTCGAGTTCCTGAAGCTTGAGCTGCCCGGACAGGTGAAGATGTTGAACAACTTCGATGAGAGGCATCTCTTTTGCAACCGCCGACTGGACCAAATAGAGCACGTCGCCAAACCTCGCATCTTCATGAGCCAAATCAGGCGCTCTCAGCTCCGGCGTCGACGCCGTCTCGGAAGCGAGCAGAGACACCCATCTTTCGGGCGATTCGCACGTGTAGTAACCCAATTCCGCGGAGTAGGCAGAGCCCGTTCCGGAAACTGGGATGAACAATCCCTGGGTGCCGAGGGGGAATTCAGATTCTTCGGGCGGTGAAGCTGGGTTTTCGAGCCGATAAATGCGGATGAAGAGCTTGTTTTCCAGGGCCTGATGGCGGGCTTGTTCGAGGGATGACTGTTCCACATCGCCATACACGAAAAGCGTGTTTGGGTTCTGAGCGGTGAGCAAGAGTTTGCCCGAGAGTCGGATCGAGTCGACCGGAACAGGGGGAGGGTCGACTGAAGCAGGAAAGTTACCGGCGGACTCTCGGTCGTTCCCCGAGGGTTGCTGGAGGGAGGGGGGGGCCTCTCTTAGGGCAGGGGGATCCCCCTCAAAAAGGATGCTCGGCAGAGCAGGATCGGGCGCTTCTGACGGGGATCGCTGGGTCTTTTGGGAAGACCCAACAGTGCGAGGCGCGGGCGCGGAAAATAATTCAACAGGTTCCCTCTTGACCGATTTGGCAGACTTGACCGGGATGTGTAGTTTGACTGGCTTCTTCTTTATTGTGCTACTCGACTTGGGCTTGCTAGGTTTCATTTTGACCATCACCCAATTTGGTTTCCGGAGCGCTCGTGCGTCGTGGTTCCAAACATGAAGAAGTAGGTGAAATGAAGCAACGGAAAACCTTTTATCCCAACAGAAGCACTGGCGGCCACGATTTTATAGTTGCGTTCCTCAACATTTGGCCGTCATTATTCCAATTGTCTCAGGTCTAACCGCCTGTTTGCTTTAGGATTTCTTAAATTTCTAAACGGCGGTTCTCCCTAACTAAAATTTGCTGGCAGCTTCACTGTTGTCATTTATGGGATTGGACTTTCTGGGCACTTTTACGGTCATTTTATGAGCAACGCGGCTACGCCGGAGTATGGAACCGGCTATTTGGAGATCTCTGAGAAGGGGTTTGGATTCTTGCGGTCGTCCGAGAATCATTTTCAACCCAAACCTTCGGACATTTTTGTGACACCCGACACGATCAAAAAGAATTTTTTGCGTGAAGGATGTCTGGTGGGAGGCAACCTCCAACCGCCTCACCGTGGCAGCAGTCCTCAGCTCAAGGATGTGGACAAGGTGAACGGCATGCCCTTTGTCGACTACACAAAGGCGATGCGCTTTGAAAACCTCACGACCATCGATCCGCTGGTGAAGTTCAATTTGGAGACAACACCCGACGTGCTGGAGACCCGGATCATCGACCTGGTGACCCCCATAGGGAAGGGGACTAGAGGACTGATTGTGGCTCCTCCGCGCACGGGCAAGACGACGATTCTCAAACAGATAGCCAATGCGGTCACAACGAACCATCCCGATGTGGATGTCATGGTGTTGCTCATCGACGAGCGTCCGGAAGAAGTGACGGATTTTCAACGGTCTGTGAAGGCTGAAGTCGTGGCTTCTTCCAACGATCAAGACTTGGAGACGCACGTGAGGCTGTCTCGGTTTATGATTGAGCGATGCCGCCGCAGCGTGGAGGCCGGAAAGGATGTGATGGTCCTACTGGATTCCATCACGCGTGTTGCCAGGGCTTACAACAGCGTCCATGGTGGGAGCGGTCGCACCATGACCGGCGGCGTGGATGCTCGCGCTTTGGAAATTCCGCGTAAGATGTTTGCCTCGGCCCGCAAGATCGAGGAGGGCGGCTCGCTGACGATCATCGCCACCGCGCTCGTCGACACGGGGTCCAGGATGGACGAGCTCATTTTTCAGGAATTCAAGGGAACAGGCAACATGGAGCTGATCCTGGATCGTAAGTTATCTGAGCGCCGGTTGTTTCCCGCCATCGACATCCCAAAGAGTGGGACGCGAAAAGAGGAAAAACTTTTTGCTGGCAAAAACATTGAAGCCATTCGAAAGCTGCGCCGCATGATGGTCGACCTGAACCCGGTTGAAGCGATGGAGACCCTGATTTCCGCGCTCAAGAAGAACAAGACCAACGACGAATTGCTGGCAAAGCTGGTTTAGCGAAGGCGCGCTTGTTTTCTTGGGACTGGGCCCATGAAACGTTCCCGCTCGCTTGGGCCTGAGCCTTCGGACTCCTCGGGGGTCCATGCCCGTCCGCCCATGGAGCGCATGCTCCACATTCATAGGGCCATTCAGAGCGGTTGCCATCCGAACGCCTCGCAGCTCGCCACGCAGTTGCAGGTCTCCACCAAATGTATCCAAAGAGACCTCTTGTTCATGCGTGATCGGCTTGGGTTGCCGATTGCCTACCAGGCTTCAAAGTTTGGTTACTCGTACACGGAGGCCGTGAGTTCCTTTCCCAGTTTTCAGGTTACGGAAGGTGAGCTCTTTGCGCTGCTTGCCGCGGAAAAGGCGCTCCAGCAATATCGGGGTACTCCTTTCGAGAGAGCGTTGGTCAGTGCGTTCAAGAAGATCGCACGTTCCCTGCCCGACACCGTGTCCATCCATTGGGCGGACTGGGATGCGACCCTTTCGTTTCGCACGACAGCCGAACCCGTTCTGAACCTCCAAGTTCTCGAGCTCCTTGCGCGGGCCGCCGCCGAGCAACAGCAGTTGTCGATTGCCTATCGCAAACCAGGAGGGAAGAACGTCGAGGATCGGGTGGTCGATCCCTACCATCTGACCAATGTGAACGGAGAATGGTTTTTATTCGCCTACTGCCACCTGCGCAAAAGCATCCGCACATTTGCCCCCGCCCGCATAATGGCTCTGAAGTTGAGTGGGGAACGGTTTCAGCGTCCGGCAGGATTTTCACTGGAAAGGGAGCTGAAGGACAGTTTTGGAATTCTGAGCGGTGACAAGGACTTCTTGGTGCGTATCCGATTTTCACACACGGTGTCCGACTACGTTCGCGAAAAACGCTGGCACGCGTCCCAAAAAGTGACGGAGTTGGAAGATGGCGGAGTCGAGGTTGACCTCCAACTGTCCAGCCTCATCGAGGTGCAACGTTGGGTCTTGGGGTGGGGCGGGAAAGCAATCCCTCTGTCCCCTGCCGAGCTGGTGGAGGGGGTACGGAATGCCGCTCGGGACATGCTTAATTTGACTCAGCAGTGAGTTCAGATCGGGGCACTTTCGTTCCTAACCCTTGCGCTAGTCCGTACTCCAATTCAAGCAGTCGGAATTCTTTTGATCGAGCCGAGGACCGGCGTTGCGGCGAGATGCCGCGAGTGTGATGCTGAATCTACTGACCGTCGTTTCTCACCGTCGTTCGATCGGAAAGCCAGATCATGTCCTGATTGTTCGCGGATGCCACGTTCAGGCTCATCGAGCCTGTATTCGTTACTCTTGCTTTGGTTCTCGCATCGACCCATTTCCGAATCTCAGCATGGCCGTCCGCAAAGGAAATGCCAGCGGCTCCGTTGTGATAACTCGCCGGAAAATCGATGATCCGCGCCGTCGCAGGGGATTCGACCATCATGTTGGCAAATCCACCCGCGTTGATGCTGTCTGGGTGTTCGTCGAGCAGCACATAAACCTTGGTAGCGCCTGCGGCTTGTAGGTCGGCTTCCTTGACAAACGCTTTGTAGCGTTTTTGACCTTCGTTGTAGCTCGAGGGTTGAAGCCATCCTCCCGGCCCTCCGATCGCCTGGCTCATTCCCATGCTGCGAACGCGCGGGTGGATCTTGCCGGCGATTTTGACGCTGCTGCGGTCCGCAGGGCATTTGTAGACCGCGGCCGAGGGGACATAGGGGGCGAGCGCCGCTTTCTTTGGATCGACAAGTTGGGAAACATTCGTGTTGTCGGTCGTGGCGGGGTTGAAATCCAGCCAACCCTGCACCCAGGAATAGGGCTCCGTTCCGCTGTTGCCAGGCTTGACCATGAACCCGTTGTTATCATCGGGATACATGTTCACGCCAAGCTGGATTTGCTTCAGGTTGCTCAAACAGGATATGCCCTGGCCCTTGGCTTTGGCTTTCGCCAATGAGGGCAGTAGCATCCCTGCCAGGATCGCAATAATTGCAATCACAACAAGCAATTCGATCAGCGTGAACGCGCCGTCAGCTGCGTCACGAGTCTGAATGTGGTTGGAACACTTTTCCGAGTGTTTGGAGATCATTTTGTGTGTGGTTTGTGTGTGATTCGGCGATGAGCCGGTGTTTACTCCCAAGGGTCGGCGCCCTGATCCATCGTTGAGGTACGTTGAGCCATCCACCAAATATCCCGGTTGTTTGCGATCCGGCCGTTATGAATCTTGGAGAGATCCGTTGTTTTGGTCTCGAGCCCCTTCGCCCCTTTCGAGGTTCCCTCAATCCATTTGTGGATTTCAGCATGGCCATCCATGAAAGAATAAGCGCCGGCGTTGTTATGGAACCCGGCCGGATAATCGACCCATCCTTGAGTTCTTGTGTCCGCGAAGTTGTTCGGCATGCGAACTCCGAAGCCTCCATCGTTGATGCTCGCAGGATGTTCATCCGTGAAGACCCAGATTTGAGAAGACTTGACGACATCGCTTTCCCGGGCGAACACCTTCCATTTTCCTCCTGGATTGGCCGCCGATCCCCCAACCATTCCGGAATCCAACCAATAACCAAAAGTTGGGGTTTTTCCATCGGTCCACGTTCCTACAGCCTGGCTTGCAGAAACGCTTCGGATACGGCGCACTTGCCCTACGTTCGGCCTCTTCACGGTGGTCCAGTCCCCGGGGCATTGATAAATCCCAACGTCCTTCGTATAAGGGCCCAACGCCGCTCGTTTAGGATCGAGCAGAGTTTGAGGATCCCAATTGGAAGCATTGGCTCCGTTGAAATCCACCGAATCTCTGACCCAACCATCTCCCCCATAGGTGTTTGGAAAGAATGTGCCTGCGCTGTCGTCGGCGTAGAGCTGGAACGCCAGTTGAAGTTGCTTCATGTTGCTCAGACACTTGATGCCTTGA
>CANLCA010000253.1 GCA_947487925.1 Verrucomicrobiales bacterium
GACTCCATACACAAACTCGCGTTCAAAATAAGGCGACCAAATCAAGGTCCCTCGACGCTCCGTCTGGGCTCCCCGATAAGCCTCGCTCAGGCGTCTGGAAATCACTCTTTGGGGGAGGTTCATGCCGAGCTGGCGGCACCCGATCCTTCGATCCAAGGTGTAGGCTGTATATTCCTCGGAGTTGAGCATGGCGCCCAGCAAATCCATCCCTTCGTCCAAGTGCTCTCTCACGCCAAATTTCTGCATGCGGATCAGTTTGACGAGGGCCACCTCTTGATCCGGCAGCTTGAGCTCAGCAACGTACACATCGCGGCGTCCCTGCAGGGCAGTCCGGGAGGACAACGATCCAATCACCTGGCCCACATTCACATACTCTATATCACCGTATTCTCGAACAAAGTTCCCGATGAACGCCCGGCACTTTTCTTCCTCTTCCTTTCCCTGGTCGGCGTCTCCTGGGGTTTGCTCGACCGAATCCAGGACGGCGTCAAAAAGCAGTTCGCCATCCTCGATTCTGGCTCCGGGCAACCAATTCACTTGCATGAAGAACTCAGGGCTCAGCCCCAATTGCGTCTCTTCGGTCTGCTCGTCCTCCCCCTGGCCTGTCAAGGCGGATATCAACCGGTTTCGCCAGTTCCCGCAGAGTGGATCATCCTGGCGGTAGACTGCCTCCACCGCATCATGGAACCGCTTTTCTAGATCCCTGAAAACCAGGCCCAGCTGAGTCTCATCCAGCGAGTCAAAGTTGATGGACCTAAAGGCATCCGCTGAAAACCGTGAATCAGCCATGAAAAATCGAATCTCAGGATTTCCCAATCGGTTGATGCGTGGTGAGAACTCGGCGATTTCCTTAAGGTGCGCTCGGAGGTTTTCGGGAGTCATCGTGGACAGCTGGGAAAACGATTCGAACGTCAGGTAGCGCGTCCCGGTGTCCCGGTTGTAGAAGTATAAATCGCTGCAACCGATCCTGAATCTTGAGCCCTGGATCTGTTTTTTCATTTCCGACACGGAACGGGCAGGGGGTGTGATTCTCCACATCTCACCACGGCGCTTGATGGCCTGCCGCACGATGGGGCTGGAGGTGGAAAGGAATTGAATTTGACGCTTGGGGATCAAGCCCTGCAATTGCTCGTCTGCGCGAAATGCTAAATCCAACTGTCCCGGGATGGGTCTGATCAGAACGTTTTGGCCTTCCATCACCAGATCCACCGAGTTGGCGATCTCGGTTTCCTGCTCACATTCCGAGAGTGGCTCCCCTCCCGCTGAGAGGCGTTGTTCCTGGAGCCTCCTCAAATAGGTCAGCCGCTGGGTAGCGTGAACTCCCGGTACGGTGACCATTGTCTGAGTGTTTGTGAAAAGGGTCGCGATCCGTGACTTGAGTTTTCCGTTCGAATCCATCGCCAGCGGATGTTCATCCATGAGGGTGATCAAGGGCATAAAAAAGGCACTTTGAGCTGGGCGCAGCAAGTCTTACAACTCGGGGAAACAACCCATTCGGAACCCAGTTGACCTTGGTTGCTTTCGTGTCTCAACCGGGAAATCCCGGTCACGGGTTTCTTTCAGATATCATCCTCCCCCAAGCCTTCGCTGTAAAGGGGCTTCACAAGAACCCAATAAGCCTCCCCCCCTGATAGGTGACAAAGGCCGCAACCCAGGCAAGCAACCCCATGTAGAACCATTGAAAGAGAGGCCATTTCCAGGAGTTTGTTTCGCGTCTTACGACCGCGATGGTGCTGACACACTGCAGGGCGAACACATAGAAAACCATCAACGAAACGGCCAGCAGCGGGGTGTAGAGAACCGAGCCGTCGGCCCGCTTCTGGGCGCGCAACGATTCCGCAAGCGTCCGCGTTCCTTCGTCGGATTCCGCGTCCAAGTCTCCGACGTTATAGACCGTGGACATCGTGCTCACGAAAACCTCGCGCGCGGCGAATGAGGCGACGATGCCGATTCCGATCCTCCAATCGAAGCCCAACGGTTTGATGAGAGGCTCAAGAGCCCGGCCAGCCATTCCAGCAAAACTACGGCGCAACCGTTCCCCGGTCACCTCCTGATCCAGAGCGGCGAGTTGATCTCGGTGAACTTTGGACGCCTGCTCGGTCACTAAAGCCCCGGGAACAGTCTGGGTTTCAATCGCCTTCCGTTTCATTTCATAATCCGCTTCCAGGCGGGAATCCCGAGGATACGTCGCCAGGAACCAAAGCATGATCGAGATGCCCAAAATGACTGTGCCCGCACGTCGCACAAACAACTTGGATCTCTCCCACATGTGCCGGACCACCGGCAGAAGCATCGGGCGTTTGTAGGGCGGCAGCTCCATGATCAACATCGGCGTCTCGCCTTTGAGCAGCGTTCTTTTCAGAACCCATGCCATCGCCAGCGCCGAGACAATGCCCAACAGATACATTGCCAGCATGGTCAGGCCTGACAGCTTGAGAAACCCCAGCACCGTGACTTCCGCGGGAATCACCGCCGCGATCAGAACCGTGTAGACAGGCAGCCTGGCTGAACAACTCATCAGTGGGGCCACCAGGATCGTTGCCAGTCGGTCCTTAGGGCTATCGATGGTCCGGGTGGCCATGATCCCTGGAATCGCGCAGGCGAATGAGCTGAGCATCGGGATAAAACTTTTTCCGTGCAGACCCACTTTGCTCATCAACCGGTCCATGAGAAATGCCGCGCGAGCCATGTAACCAGTGTCCTCCAAGAGGCCGATGAAAAAGAACAACAACAGGATCTGCGGGAGGAAGACGATCACGTTGCCGACCCCGCCGATCACCCCATCGATGAGCAGACTTCTCAGATCTCCAGGGGGCATCCATGCCCCCACCCCCATGCCGACCCACTTCACGACCTCCTCGATCGCTTCCATCGGAAACTGGGCAAACGTGAAAATGCTCTGGAACATCAACGCCATGATGCCTACGAAAATCAACATGCCCCAGAGTTTGTGGGTCAGAACCCGGTCAATTTTGTCACTCGCTGTTTCCCGGTATCGTCCAGGTTGCACGGTAACGCGGGCTTGGATTTCGGTCAGCCGGGTGTAACGCGCTTCGATCGCGCAAGATCGCCAGTCGACCCCGATGGCGTCCAGCTTGCGTCGTGCGCTTTGAACCGCTTCAAGCACCCCTTGCCCGGAGGCAATGGACGCCTCTTCGAGGAACCTCTCATCAGACAGAAGCAACAAGGCCTCGACCCTGTTGAGACCGGATGCCCTTGGTGAACTGGCTGCGAGCGACTTCTGGATGGAGTCCCAAGAGGTCACAAACGCGTTGGCTAATCCGCTCACAAAATCTTTGCTGGGACGGGTTTCTGGCCGGGACTGCGGCTCCAACAACGCGGACCGCAGTTGGGCGAGCCCCTCCCCCGCGTTCGCGACCATCCTGATCACCGGTACCCCCAGCTCTGCTCCCAATCCCGGCGCATCGATTTCCACGCCGATATCGTGGCAGACATCCACCATGTTCAAGGCCAGAATCGTCGGGTAACCCAGCTCGATGACCTGGCTGGCATAATACAGATTACGCTGGAGATTGGAGGCATCCACCACCACCACCACGAGATCGGGGGGCGGCACTTCTGAAAGCCGGCCAAAAAGAACGTCGCGCGCGATACGTTCGTCGATCGATCTTGGGCTTAAACTATAGGTTCCTGGTAGATCGAGAATGAAAACGGGGTTCTTCCCGGGCGCGTTCAACAAACGCCCTTCCTTCCTCTCCACTGTGACTCCGGCGTAATTCCCCACTTTCGCTCGCAACCCGGTAAGTGCATTGAAAAGGGTCGTCTTCCCGCAGTTTGGGTTCCCGGTGAGCACAACCCACCGTGGGCGCACAACGGGATCCCGACCTGGACCCGCACGGTCGGAAGCAGGCAGCGTGTTTCCGTCAGAATCGGTCATTGTGGGAGAACCCCTTCGAGTTCCGAACCTGAGGGGGAGTTTCGAACCAGTACGTAACACTCAAGGCCCAACGCGGAGCGATGGATGTCGAAGACTGAACACTTGTAATTTGTCGGAGGATTCATCCTTAAAACGGCAGTCGATCGGGGTGAAGATCCACGAAGGCCTGGATGACAGAGGCTTCACGAGGAAGAAGGTTCATGGATGAGAGTCTGTGAAGTCGAGAGGCGTGCTCTCCGTCTACTCGAGGCGCACCCAAATCTGGTCTGCTTCGTGCCTGCGAAGCGTCAAGTGATAACCACGGATCTTGATCTCAACCGGATCGCCCATGGGAGCGCAGCGGACAAATTCCACGGGGGTGCCAACCAGCAGTCCCATCTCCAGGAGCCGCCCACGAGAGCCTGGATCGATCTTGATTTGTTCGATCGTCGCCAAAGCGCCCTGCGCCATGGAACTTAATGAGATGCACTCGTTCATGGGATCCACAGATGGAATCTTGCCGATCCTTGGGGCGAAGCCCCGCTCCGAAGCCTATGGAATCTGTCTCTGCAGACCCAGTGGCTCAACCAGGATCAACTCGGCGATTTTGGAACTGATGCCCAGGCGCACGTTGCAGACCTCGCAGATGACGCTGTGCTCCGCTCGAATGAGGCGGATAGCTTGTTCCTCGCAAAAGCCCATCTCGCGAAGCCGATGGTTCAGATCGGGTGACGCGGACAGTTGCTTGATCCGCACCGCCACACCGGCTCGGATCTGGTTCAAGGGGCAAATTGCTGGCGTTGGGCACTCGCCCCTGGTTTCGCAACAATCTTCACCCATCGACTCATTCACAGATCCGACGCTAACGCGATTGAGACTGAGTTGCAAGAAGGTTCTCCCCGCTCTCCTGCCTAGGGGTTACGGCTTTTGATGGTTGCCAGGAACTCTTGCTTTTTCCTCGCGACCTCCTCCTCCTGTTCCGGCGTCAGAAGTTCGGCCGCAAACTTTCGTACCGTGGCGGCATCGGCGTTTCCACTCAGCGAGGCGAGATCCAGCCATTTGGCCGCCTCCACCGGATCCGCCGCACCGCCGTTTTGTCCTGAGAGATAGAGGGAGCCCAGTCCCAATTGGGCTCCGGGATGGTTCCTTTCCGCAGCCTTCCTATACCACGCCATGGCCTCTTCGTAGTTCTGGGGCAATCCTTGCCCCGACGCATGCAGTTGCCCCATCCTGAACTGCGCCTCCATCTCCCCTTTCTCAGCGGCTTTCCTGAGCCACTTCGCCGCTTCCCCAAAGTCTTGAGCCACGCCGTGACCGTTGATGTAGGCGAGGCCCATGCCCGATTGGGCTTCCACGTGACCTTGTTCCGCCGCCTTTTTGTAAAAGCTTGCAGCCTGGAGAAAGTCCGTGCCCACGCCCTTGCCCTGGTCAAAAAGCGACGCGATTCGGTATTGGGCTCCGACGACGCCTTGTTCGGCGGCGGCCCTCAACACCTTGGCTGCTTCCTCCAAGTTCACATCCACTCCATC
>CANLCA010000254.1 GCA_947487925.1 Verrucomicrobiales bacterium
AAGAATGGACTGGGCCCGATCCAGATCGCCTTGAAGCAGGTAACAATCCCCGAGATTGATCTCCGCGTTTCTAATGATCTCAGGGTCGCCGACTTGTTGAGCCGTCACCAGTCCTGCCAGGTTGTGGCGAATTGCGGGATCAAGGTTATAGAGTTCGGTGCAGATCCAACCTAATGTATTCAGGGCGCGGCATTTGAAAAACTGGTCGCCAAACCGGTCGCTCCAACCAAGGCATCCCGCAAGGGAGGCCAGAGCCTGCGTATAGTCTCCCTTTCCACCTTGGGACAATGCTAGATACCAGGATGCCTGCATCAAGTTGATGATCAGGTTGTGGTTCTTTGCCAAAATCATGCCCTGGCCCAAAAGCTGGACTGCCAATTCGTATCTGCCTTGGAAGTTATGTCCCAATCCGAGCCAGTTAAGAGCGGAGCCTTCGTTCAGATGACTACCTGATTCACGGCTTTCCAGAAGGATTTCCTGCCAGCGGGCAATGCCCTCATTGACCTTGCCGGTGACGAATTCCACGCTCGCGACCAAACCATCGCCGACTGCCAGCAGCGATTTGTCGCCGGTTTCCACCGCCAAAGTCTTCGCGCGCTGGGCGAATTCAAGCGCTTTTTCGAAATCGTGGGCAAAAAAGAAGCTTTTGCCGGCCCGATCGAGCGCCTCGATTTCCCTGGCTTGACTTCGCTCCGCCTGCGCCACCTCAAGCAGGCGTTGGTACGTCTGGGCCGCGGCCTTGAATTCGCTCATCAGCATGTGGGCGAGGCCCTTGCCCGCGGAAATGGTCATCAGCGTTGTCGGTTGAACCGGCAGCTCGAGGCGCTCGCAAACGGCCAATGCCCGATCGAAATGAGCCAGCGCGGCCTGACTCGCGTAAGCCTGCTGCGATTTCTCGCCGGCCTTGACCAGGTATTCCAAAGCTTTATCCCAAACCTCGGCCTGCTCGTAATGGTGGGCCAGCATTTCGTAATACTCGGCCAGGCGCTCGGGATACAATTCCTCGATCGCCATCGCGACCAGCCTGTGCAACGCTTTGCGACGTTGAATCAGAAGACTGTTGTAGGCCACGTCCTGCGTCAGGGCATGTTTGAACATGTAGGCCAGCTCGGGAAAAAGGCTTCGTTCGTAGATCAACTCCAGAACTTTTAGATCTTGAAGGAGACTTCCAAGCTGTCCTTTCAAATCCGAAATTCGTTCCAACAGCCTGACCGTAAATTCGCGCCCTATGACCGAGGCCAGCTGCAGCGCCCGTTTGGGGGAATCTTCCAATCGGTCGATTCTTCCCATGATCACTCCCTGGACGGTGTCTGGCACATGAACCTTTGAGATCAATTGTGTTGTCACGTAGTTGTCGTCCTGGCGACGAAGCACTCCCAGCTCCAGAAGCGACTTGATCAATTCTTCCACAAAAAATGGGTTGCCTTCTGCTTTTTGAGTGATCAGCGCGCGCAGGTCAGCCGGGAAATCCGTCGCCGCCAGCATCCCCTCAGCGAGTCGAACGCTTTCCTGATTGGACAACCGATCGAGTGTCCGGCGGGTTGTGTAGGTTCGTTCTCCAAACGGATTCTGATAGCCGGGCCGATAGGTCAGCACGAGCAACACCCTGGCTGCCGCAAAACTGTCCGCCAGGTAGAGCAGCGTGTCTTCCGAGGCTTTGTCCATCCAGTGAAGGTCCTCGACAACCAGGACAAGCGGTTTGACTTGGGAGAGTCTGAGCAGGAAGCCCCGCAAGGCTTCGGAGGTCCTCAGCCGCCGGATTTGAGGATCCATTTTCGTGACTCCGTCATCGCCCGGATTCACGGACAAAAGGCATTTGAGAAAAGCCAGGGAAGACCGAAGCTCCTCGCCGAACTCCAATCCGCTTCGGTCGATCTTGCCGATGACGTCCGCTTCGTCATCCGTTTCTTCGACCTGGAAGTACTGCTTCACAATATCCGTCAGCGGCAGATAAGCGATTTGCGAGCCGAAAGAGATGCACCGGCCGGTCAACCATGAGAATCCACGGCCCTCCAGTGAACGCCGGAATTCATACAGCAATCGGGATTTGCCAACCCCGGGTTCGCCCATGTGAAACACAATCTGGCCCCGCCCGTCCGTCGCGTCGGCAAAACGCTCTTGAAGCAAGGACAATTCCTTCTCGCGTCCTACGTAAGGTGTCAGGCCACGTCCCAATCCCGCTTCGATCCGGCCTCGGAATTCGAGTGCCCGCACGATTTGGTAAGCCCTCACGGGTTGTGCTTTGCCTTTGACGGTTTGTTCCCCCAAGGACCGAGTCACAAAGTAGTCGCCGATCAACCTGCAAGTGTCTTCCGTGGCAACGACCTGTCCGGCCTCGGCCACAGTCAACATCCGCGAAGCCAAATTCACGGTGTCGCCCTGCGCCGTGTACTCCATCCGCAAATTGTCGCTGATGGTTCCGACCACCACCAGGCCGGTGTTCATGCCGACGCGCACGCGAAATTCGATGTCCTGGCGCTGTTTCACGTCTTGCTGGTAAACCGCCAAAGCTTGTTGGATGTCCAGGGCGGCATGGACGGCCCGCCGCGCATGGTCTTCGTGGGCGATGGGTGCCCCGAACAAGGCCATGACTCCATCACCAAGGAATTGGTTGATGGTGCCTTCGTAGCGGTGGATGGCCTCGAAAATCATGTCGAAGAAAGGCGCCATGAGCTGATGCACGGCCTCCGGATCGAGTTTTTCCGAAATCGAAGTGTAGCCCGAAACGTCCACGAAAAGCACGGTGACTTGTTTGCGCTCCCGTTCCATCATCGGTCGGGCGGCCAAGATTTTTTCCGCCAGATGGTGGGGTGTGTAGTTGGAAGGCGGTTCGAACCGGGACTCAGGAGTCTTTTCCTTGGAAGGACGAGTTACACGAGTCCCTGCAATCCCTCCATCGGGGGGACGAGTGCCACGAGTGCCAGTTTCAGGAGTCGAGGGAGTGATCATCGACTGGCCGCATTGAAGGCAAAACTTGTTGGCTGGAGGATTGACGGTGCCGCAGCTTGAGCACAAGCGTTCGAGCTTGAAGCCGCATTCGCCGCAGAATTTGGCCTCCGTAAGGGTCTCGTGACCACAGTTCGAGCACTTCAGCATCGCCCGCTATTTAATCCGAGCTTCCCGTTGCGCACAAGCTTCGGCTTTGGAATCTCAGTGCACCGACTAAGTTTGTGTTGGAAGGGGTAACCCTGGGCAACATTAGGGCTTGACGCGTCCCCGGCCTCCCCCGTGGTCGATCGCGGTTTCTCACCAGTTTTCCATCGTTCTTTCTTGCTCCAATCCATCCCCAAGAATTATGGTGCAACAACAATCAGCAACCCGATTTCCTTCACTTTATGAACAACTTAAGACTGAGTCAGAGTTACCGCAAGAATTCACCGACAGTTCACCTGGTTCACGGGCGGGGCTTTACGCTGATAGAACTCTTGGTGGTGATTGCCATCATCGCGATCCTCGCCGGCATGCTTTTGCCGGCGCTCGCGAAAGCCAAAACCAAGGCTCAGGGCATCTTCTGCATGAACAATAACAAATCGCTCATGCTCGCCTGGCACATGTATGCCGGAGACAACGATGACAAACTGGTGATGAGCTTCCATGGTGGCATGGCCCAGGGAGGTTCGGCCGCGTCGAGCGCCGCCAATGCACCCTGGGTTCTGGGCTGGCTTGACTGGAGCACTTCACCCGACAATACGAACGTCTTGTTCTTGATCGATCCCAAATACTCCAAATTGGCCCAGTATTTCGGTAACACGAAAAACATTTTGAAATGTCCCGCGGACAAATTCGTCAGCTCGCAGCAACTCAAGAGAGGATGGACAGCGCGAGTGCGCAGCATGTCGGGGAACATTGGGATCGGCGATGGAAACGCGGAAAGCGGGCCGTGGGGAGCATCCGTCTACAAGCACATCAAAAAGGCGGGTGATTTCACCGACCCCGGCCCGTCGGAAACGTGGGTTTATCTCGATGAAAATCCGGACAGCATCAACGACGCTGGCTTTTTCAATCCGACCAGCTTAAGTAGTTGGATCGATCAACCGGCCTCCTACCATAATGGGGCCGGAACACTGGCTTTCGCCGACGGGCATGCCGAAGTTCACAAGTGGAAAGGGTCACTCAATACCCGCCAAGCGTTGGCTGTGCGTTATACCTCAGGTGTGACGGCACCTTCGGTTAAGAATGATCCCGATACAAAATGGTTGAGTGATCGCGGCGGGCGTTTGCCGGGGAAGAGTCTCTGAGCCGTGTCCGCGCAGTAAGGACGTGGAATCCACGTCTTCCTGGTCACCTCGTTTGCTGAAAACGCCGGATTGCTCTGGTGCTTTTCGGCGAGATGGCGCTGGATGATGCGGGCCGAATCCAGAATGTCGGCGAGATGCGCCTTATCCTTCGACATAAATCGGCCTCGCATTCGAGAGAATGGCGTTGCGACGGTACGGATTGCGACTTCGCTCAATGACCCAACGACTGACCAAATCCACAGGCCGACCAAAAATCTCTTGCGGCTTGAACAGCCTATTCACCCATTCCAACACTCCGCAGTATTGATCTTTTTCAGTCGTGAGTGTTCAGAGCAAGTCCACGTCACTGTCCGGTTGGAAATCGTCACGCGATCGACCTTGCTTCAGAAGGTTGGCGGCCATGGCCCGGGAGTTTCAGCATCACGCGCGAATCCTTGTCGCCTGCGGTTCGCGTTTCATCTGCGAATGGCCATGGCGTGAGTGGCTTGTCTTTCCGGCCAAGTTGTTGCAGACTCACGACATGACAAAAGATGCCATCCAGAGCACGTTGCACGCGGTGCCGTTCAAGCCGTTTTGGCTGCGGCTAACCGACGGCACGTTGGTTCCGGTCCCCCACCCGGATTTCATGGTGGTGAGTCAAGGAGGCCGGACCGCCATCATCAACACCGAAGGCGAGAAGTTCTCCATCGTGGACCTGGGGCTTGTGACGACGATCGAGTTGGGATCGGATGCGTCCCCCTAGTCGTGCGTTCTGTCTCGGTGCTGTGATCGCCAAACTCAAATTTGGATTACTTTTTGATCTGACCGCCCGCCTTTGCCCAGGAATCCCTAAGAGTGACGGTGCGGTTAAAAACGAGTTTTCCAAGGTTGGTGGCGCTGGAGTCCACGCAAAAATAACCCTGACGTTCGAACTGATAGCGCGCACCAGGTTTTGCCGTCGCCAAGGAGGGTTCCACCTTGCAACCAACCAGAGTTTGTAGTGAAAGAGGGTTGATCAGGGTTTTCCAATCACCTTCGACTTCTCCAGGTGTTTCGACGTTGAACAGACGGTCGTAAAGCCGCACCTCGGCGTCTACTGCGTGGGCTGCTGAAACCCAGTGGATCGTTCCTTTCACCTTCTTTTGAGAATGGCCCGTGCCGCTGCGCGTGTCGACGTCCAGC
>CANLCA010000255.1 GCA_947487925.1 Verrucomicrobiales bacterium
GGGCGGGTTTGACGTTCAGGATGGCCATGATTGAAATATTTTATATGAGTGCTAGGACGGTGGAAACATCCAGATACGGGTTCAGGAATTCAACCAAAAATTTTCCCTACCAATCTCTGATTTGAAGATTAGTTGGCCAGCGCGATGATGTAGCGTTGCAGGCGATCCGTTTCGGTGACTTTTTTGCCCCGTTGATAGATCTGGTGCAAATTTGAGCAGATGCGGAGCATGATTCGACGGGGGAGGACTGGAGCCAGGAAACTTTCCTGATAGCCGTGGCTGGTTTGGAGCAGATAACGGACGCACTCTGCCTTGGATAGAATACGGCCTTGATTGAAAGGATCGATGAAGAGGGTGTCCCGGGTCGACTGAAACCGACAAAGGAAGTGGCCCGGCATGCCGATCCCCACGATGGGCAGCTTGAGCCGGCGAGCGAGGAGCAGGTAGACCACGCAGAGGCTTATTGGATTGCCGACACGGCGGTCGAGCACTCTGTTGATGTAGCTGTTGTCCTCGTCGTAATAGTTTTGGCCGTTGCCTCTGAATCCGCGGTTTTCGAATAGGAAGTTGTTGACGACCGCCAACTGCTCTTTTGGTGGAGCGGTCGTGTCGAGCAGCGGACGAATCTCGCCCGACATGTCATCGAGCAACGCTGAGTAGCCAGCGGGGTTGGTCTGGGGAAAGCGTGTTTGAGCCATCATCCAGACGGCCCGTTCGAGGTCTAGCTGCTCGCCTTCCGTCAGGCAGAATCCCAGGAATTGATTGTCATGTTTCTGGCGGTCTTGTTCGTCGAGAATTTCGCGAACGCGACGACGGAGCAATGGATCCGAGCTGAGCGCGTTTTGGGTTAACCATGTTCGAGAGGCTTCTCCGCAAGCGAGGATCTTCGTGCGAACCGTGCTCACGACGAGTGGGTCTTCATCGGCCAGCAGGGTCAGGAGTGCGCGTTGCTGAGTTTCAGTCAGGACTGGCAAAGAACTCGCGGCTGTCTTAAGGGAAGATCTCATCCACGCATGCAGTTCGGATGAACCAACGTGACATCGTTTTTCAAAAGAAGCAATCCTCCAGATTTCTAAATTCTGAGGGTCATCTGAGCATTTTGAAAAATTCGTTGGAGAGGGAGGACACAAGAAATCCGCCGAGCATGGCGCAAAGCAAGGTGAAGAGGACCCAAGCCCACCAATGTGCTGGAATGGAGATGGGCTTTGAAGGTTGCACGACTTCCTTAACTTTGAATTGCTCCAGCCCGATCCAAAGCGCGATGAGGGAGCTGATGAGCAGTGAGGAGCAGGCGGTGTAACCCGTCCAGCGCTTCCAGGCCCAAAACTCGTAGAGGAGGCTCAATCGCAGGATGATCAGGGCCACGAGCCCACCCCAGAACCAAGAGGTCAACACCGCCGCTCGGGATCGGGCGTTGGCCGACAAAACAAAGCTCAATGAAAAGACTGAGAATGGCAGGGCGAGGACCAACCCATACAACATTTGCGCCTTCAATTGAACGGTAGATCGGACCAGTCCGGTGTCCAAATAGAGCTTGGCGATGGCCTGTGACAGATCCAGACCCAGCGCCAGGAGGTCGAGTAGTGTGAAAACGAATAACATCCCTCCCGCGACCAAGAGCCGTGCGATGAATCGTTCCTTCCTTGTCGGGGGCAGGGCGAAAGAGAATTCCTCGGAACCCTCAAGCACGTCGCCTCCTCCTGCGGCCGGACCCGCGACCATCGCGTAGACAAGGCCAAACATCAGAATCCAGCCTGGATTTGTGAACCGCGGAATCGTCCATACGACAACGAGCCAGCCCGCGACACAGAGCAGCATCAGCTTGCTGATCGCGCGCCATTCCAGTCCCAGAAGGCCCTTCCAAAATAGGAGAGAATGATGGGTGACCAGACTCGACGACAGCCCTCGCGCAAGCCCGACTTCCGAATCGGTTCGTTTGTCTTGTAGGATCGGATGGGGCATCATTCTTCGGCGTCGGTGTCGTCCCTGAACAGTTTCCAAGGGTAACTTGAATCGAGCGAAGGCGCCATGGTTCGCGCTTGCATGAACTCGCTGCCATCGGATGGAGCGATGGACGACGGAGGGTCTGCTTCCCAGAATATCTGACGTTTCACGACGGCTCCGTCTCTGCGCCCGCGCAACACGAGGCCTTGGAAATCGCGGATGGACGGAAACTCAAGGTTCGCCCTTCCGAGACCGTGGAGTTGGCAGGCCGCAACTCCGGCATTGCCTCCAGCCTTCATGAGCTTGCCCCACGCTTCATCATCCCACCCCAACGGGGTCAAATAGGACCGTTCCATAGGAGTCGTGGTCGAAACAGGTTGTTGCCCAACGGTTTCTCCGGTGAGAGCAGAATCGGGCATCGCCATCCCTATGGCATCGGAAGCAGCGACTGTTACGTCGTTCTCGATCAAGCCGCCCCAGTTCTTCGTTTTGTCCGAGGGACAGATCAGCGACCCTTTGTTGGGGAGATATCGGGAGGACGACAAGTGGCCGAGATCGGGAGAACGCCGTTCGTGGTCGTCCAGGTACATGTCCAACGCAAGACTCAGCTGGTGGAGGTTGGCCGCGCATCGGGCCTGGTGCGCCGCTTTCTTTGCCGAAGAGACCGCTGAGGTCAGGAGTGTCGCCAGGACCGAGATGATGGCAATAACCGTCAGCAACTCGACCAATGTGAACGCGTTCAGCGGTGTGAAGGAGTCGCCTGGAACCGCAGCGTGGGCTGTTCGCACGTTTGATTTGAGGGCGGCGGCAGGGGTGAACGAACGAGGAAGCCCCAGACCATGAGCAGGGGAGAGGGCGGGAGCAAGAAGTAATTCTGGCTTCCGCCTCTCTGATCCCGTTTCAGGAAACTTGAGCATCTTTGGCATTCGAGTGCGCCCAACGTGAATGCCCTCACCCTTCTCTCACAGGACCTCTCCCATTCGATGGGGGATGGATGGGGTGAGGGCGGGCGTCTTTCAATGCAGCATCATGGATTGTTTGGTGGACACACTCAAGGCTGGAGCGCGCGTGTTTGAAGATAACGAACACCGTAGTCCTGCAGCGGCACCCAAAGCCCGGTCTTGAGGCTTCCGCTGGCGTGTGTCAGGTCATAGTAGAGGCATCCTGGAATTTCGGCTTCCCCGGTGATTTCAAGGCGGATCGGCTGGCTCGCATCGATGAAGGTGAGCGTCTGCCCCTGCGCGACAATCAAATCTTCAAAGACCAGAAGTGACTGAGCTGGCGTCGGAAGCGGTAGTTGGTTGAGCATCGCAAAAACACCCGCTCCGGTGAGTATGTGCGATTCGATTCCGTGCTTGACCAGTTTGCCATCCCCGGGTCTGCCGATCAGGACCACATCCCCTTTGACGCTGACAGGGTGAGGCCATTCCATCGGCAACACGAGGGAGGTGATTGATTGCGCTTGTGTGCCATCGTAGCTGGAGGCGTCAAGCCACTCTCTTCCGTCAGTCGTGTTTTTCGCGTCCCAATGACTGCCGGTGGTGTAGAGGACGCTGCCGTCGTATCCAAGGCCGACAAGGTGTCCCGGGATGTTGACCGGCTTCCGGACCTGTGGTGAGGCAGGGTCCGCGTAGTCGATAACGGTGAGATAATAGCGTTGGATCCAAACCCCATAAGTGGGCTCCACAGTTTTGGAGGTGCCGTCAGGCTGTATTTCAATGACGGGCTTTGGAGGCTGTTCCCCTGGCGGCAAGACGCCCTCCACGAAACTGCTCGTCTGATAGCTGACATAAATGAGACCTCCCGAAATCTGGGGATCGCTGTAGTTCCAATGGCCAACGTTGGCTTCGGGCGCCAAGTCGGCTTTGGACAAATACGAAGGTTTTTGGGGCGTCCGCACATCGAAAGCGAAAAGCGTTCCCTGAGTGTTACCACCCCACCATGGAAAGGCCATTTTTGAGGATCCAGGAGCCACGGCGACGTCGACCGCCATTCCGCGCCACCAGGGACCCCAATACCCACCGCGAGAGGCCCACACGAGAATGCCTGGTTTGGGCCAGTAGGGCGTCAGGTCCCCCCCATAACCGGGGTCGGCTAAAGAGGTCGTGGTTTCTCCCACCACCACCAACTGGGGCAACTGGGTGAGATCGAACACCGTGAGCTTGAAAACGCTTTCGTTGGTCGACACCGGCCGGCTTGTCTGCTCCCTCTCGAACCACTGCCAGATCACGTCGGAGGACTTCGCCTCAGCAAGATAGAGCTTGTTGTCCTGAATAGCCCCGCCCATGACGCGGAGACCGGCTGTCAGCGGCAAGGAACTGAGCAGGGTGTCTGGGTGGGCGTTGGCGGCAACGCGCAATGTTGAGGCGGAAACACCGGTGTAAGTGCTGGCCTCTTCGAGTTGAACCTGATGTTGGCCGCTGACCCAGAGTCGGTTTGCCGCCCAGGACAGCGTCGTGGTGGATCGAACCTCCGGACGGTCGCGGTTGGTGGCGTCAACAGTCAATAATTCGCGCCCGGAAATGGACAGGATGCGGTCGTTGATCGCGGTGGCCCGTCTCGGTTGCATCGCATGATCGATCACGCCGCGCGCCTTGAGGGTTCGCGCCTTGAGGTCGAGGTCGAGAATCTGCACCCGTGCCGCGTAGCCGTTGGTGGTGTAGCCCTGATACGGAACCAGGATCAGTCCGGCGTCCGGCAGGACGGTGAAGGCTTTTTCATCGGAGTTGGCCTCGCTCCAAGAATAATTCTCGCCCAGGGGCACTTTGCTCGAGAGTTTGGGCGCTTTGGTGTCGGCGACGTCAAACAAGGACACGGCAACCCGCCAGCCGTTTGTGTTGTCGATGCCCACGGCGACCAATTGATCCCCGAGAGGATGGATGTAGGTGGACCACCCCGGAATTTCCAACTCCCCGGAGATCGTCGGTTTTGACGGGTCCGAGAGATCCACGATCCAGAGGGGATCGATTCGTAAAAAAGTGACGATGTAGACCCGATCTCCATCGAAGCGAGTCGCAAAAAGCCGTTCGCCACGTCCCAGTTCAATCTGGCCGAGCTTGATTGGGAGCGACGGGTTTTCAAGAGAGAACGTTTCCAGAACGGTGACTGTTTGACCTCGCTGCTCGACTTGTTCCCATCGTTCTGAGATCAGCGTCAGGATATGGCCGTTGAGATGGATTTTGAACTTGTCCTGGATCACGCCCCGAGGGGTGAACGAACTGACCCATTTCATGGAGCCGTCGGGATTCGAGATGTCGATGCATCGCACGGCCGAAGGCAAGTTCCAGGTTTGATTTCTCAGCGCGACGAACAAAAACTTATCGGTAGCGGTGATGACATTGCCGTAGCCTGCAAACCACAGAGTGCTGCGCGTTTTTGGGGACGCGGGAACCGACAAGTCAAACGAAACCACCACGGCACCCCACTCCCAGGTGCCATCCGTTGCACCCGTCAC
>CANLCA010000256.1 GCA_947487925.1 Verrucomicrobiales bacterium
GATCAATCGGAGTCGATCCTGATAACCGTCTTTTATCGAGATTCCCCTTGCAACGGCATTCGTTCGAAACTCAACGCGATGCCTTGTTGGCTGTCTCGGGGAATCTGGACCTTAAGACCGGGGGTCCTCCGGCCGGCTCCGACTCAAGGCGAAGAACGCTATATGGATTTGTCAATCGCATGGATGTGCCTCCAGAGATGACAACATTTGATTTTCCGAGCCCCTCCACAAGCTGCCCGCAACGATCCGCGACCACGGTCGCCCCGCAGGCGCTCTACCTGATGAATAACGAATTTGTCATGCAATGCGCCTCCGCAATGCTCCAAGGCGCGAACTTCGGGATAACACCCGGGAACGATATTTCTGAAAAAGTTCAAATCGTGTTCCAAAGGGTACTGGGGAGGTCGCCTGCAGAAAACGACATCCGGAATGCTCGATCTTTTTTGGGGACCGACCCATCCCGGGAACGCTGGGAGCACTATGTTCATGCGCTCCTTCTGACCAATGAATTCGGGTTCACTGACTAACTTTCCCACTCTTATGCCGACCAGCACATCCACGACGCCGTGGTCGCGACGACGCCTGCTTGAACGTTGTGGCACAGGCTTCGGCATGCTGGCCCTCTCCTCGTTGCTCAAAGAATCTGGGCCCCTGAAACCTTCCGGCATGGCCGAAGGCGCCCCAGGCAAGTTCGCGCTACCACTGGCTCCCAAGCCGCCCCATTTTGCCCCACGCGCCAAGCGCGTCGTCCACCTGTTCATGAACGGGGGCCCTTCACATGTGGACACCTTCGACCCAAAACCCGCCCTGGACCGCTACCATGGAAAGCCGCTCCCCCTGGCAAATCTCCGGACCGAACGAAAAACCGGCGCGGCCATGAGATCCCCTTTCGCGTTTAAGCAGCACGGCCAGTCCGGGATAGAAGTCAGTGAGCTGTTCCCGAGAACCGCGGCACACGTGGACGACATGGTCATTATCAGGTCCATGGAGGCCGAAGTCCCCAACCACGAGCCATCGCTCATGCTGATGAATTGCGGAGAATCCCGTCTCCCCCGGCCCAGCATGGGTTCGTGGATCACCTACGGACTGGGCACCGAGAACCAAAACCTGCCCGGATTCATGGCTCTATGCCCCGGAGGATATCCCATTGTCTCGACCCAAAATTGGCGATCCGCTTTCCTTCCAGGGGCCCACCAAGGCACCTACATCGACACGCAACACAAGGAAGTGGAGAAGTTGGTGGCCAACATTCGTAACCAGCGCATGTCGTCCGACGAACAACGGCGACAGCTCGATCTCGTGCGGATGATGAATGAGGATCACGCCCGCGCGCATCCGGGCGAGCCTGTTCTCGACGCAAGGATCGCCTCGTTCGAGCTCGCCTTCCGCATGCAGAGCGAAGCCACCGACGCGTTCGATCTTTCTAAAGAACCAGCTCCCATCCGCGAAGCCTACGGGGACGGGGTCCACGGCAGACAGCTCCTTCTCACCCGCCGACTGCTCGAGAGAGGCGTCCGTTTCATCCAGGTCTGGTCAGGAGGAGGCCAGCCTTGGGACAACCACGAGACCCTCGAAGCACAGCATAAAAAGCTCGCAGAGGGTTGGGATCAGCCTATTGCCTCCTTCCTTGCCGACTTGAAGCAACGGGGCATGCTGGAGGATACCCTCGTGTTGTGGGGAGGCGAGTTCGGACGAACCCCGGTTGCCGAATTGCCTGCTCTGAATGGCCGGGACCACAACCATTACGGGTTCAGTGTCTGGCTCGCGGGAGGAGGCGTTAAAGGAGGCACCATCTATGGTGCGACGGACGAGTTCGGGTTCAAGGCAGTCGACAACCGGGTGCCCGTGCATGACCTGCATGCCACGATGCTGCACCTGCTCGGCTTGGATCACCAGCGGCTCACTTACCGCTTCGCCGGGAGGGATTTCCGGTTGACCGATGTCTCGGGAAATGTCGTTCAGGGAATCGTCGCTTGACCTTCATCTCGGCCCTGCAATCCGCCAACCTGGGCCGGCGGTTTCAGGGAACAACGGAGAACTGCGAATCCGATTCACGTCATTCATGAACCAGATGCCGTAATTCCCACCGCTCTGTTGGAAGAGAAAATCCGGTTTGCCATCGTTGTTAAAGTCAGCGGTGCCAGCCAGACTCCAGCCAGCCCCTGGATCGCTCGGCTGCAAGAGGCTTGCCTTGACCAAATTCAACCCGTTCATGGTCCACACCGCCAGCGGCCGGCTGAATCCGCCTTCCCGTTGAAAAACCAGATCCATCCTTCCGTCATTGTTGACGTCGGCGTTGGCGACCAATCGCCAAGCCAGATCGATCTGACCGGTCCCGGTAAGAGGCGCCTCAGGCTGGAACTTCGCCTTCCCAATGACCGTTGTCCCGTGGCAGAATTTAGCCGACATCACGCCGTCAGTCCTTTGTCCGATGATATCCGGCCACCCATCGAAATTGTAGTCGCCGACTCCCACGGCTGTCCAACCAACTTCCACCGGACCCTCGACCACATCCGACAGCTCGCTCAATAGCATCCCCTCCATCAACCACACGACCAAACGCCCCTCCTCAGGTCCAGCTCCGTGTTGAAAGAGTAGATCCGGCTTCAGGTCCCGGTTGAAGTCCCCCACACCCACAAGCCGAAGGTTCGGATCTTTGGTCGTGTTGGGGTTGAACGAACTGGCGTTCACCACGTCCTCGCCGCGCATAAACCAAGCCGCCAGAAAGCCTTCCTCATTTTGAAGCAACAAATCCGCGTTGCCATCCCCATTAAAATCAACCGGTTTCTTCTGCTCGAAAGGAAAAGAGCGGATGTCGGTGGGATCTGTGTGCCCTAAAAACTCTTGCTGATTCGAATAACCATCGCCGTCAGGGTCTGCCAAGGCTGATACTCGAGGATCCGTCACATATCCAGGACCGAAAAACCCTTCGCGCCATGCGGGAAGAATCCCGTCATCCACCGCATAGACCCGCTCGAAACGGCGCTCCTCAAGGTGGGATCGCGGAAGTCCCTGCACAAAGGCACGCGCTTTCACGACCGTGCCAGCGGTGAGGACGATCGGTTTCACGTAGAGCCGTGACTGTGAAGTCGGCTCCGTCCCATCAAGCGTTAGCCGCACTTCGGCTTCGGGTAAGTCGACTTTTGCGAGGAATTCGAGCTGAGTCGTGAACAATCCCGAAGGAGGCGACAAGGTCAGGGTCGCCCTTGGCACCATCTCCAACACCCGCAAGCGATGGTTTAACGTGTCGATTATCAAAAGCCTAGCTTCGTCCAAAGGGGCCACATCGCCCAGTTTCATTGAAAACTCAGACTGGTTCACAGGCCCGTCGAGGTATCCTGCGGGGGGCGCAAAAGTCCATTGGTCAGCCCCATCCAGAGCGAAGCGTGTGATCGCATTTCGCCCTTCCACCCCGGGCGGCGTATGCACCGCGTACAGCGCGCCTGCAGCCGAAACCACCACCTGTTGAACGTAACCAAGATCGAACGCGACCGTCACCACCCGCCCATCTGGCGAGACCCTTCGAAGGGCGCCATTGACCCAGTCGCCGACGATTAACGAACCGTCCTCCAAGAGAGCCAGCCCGGTCGGACCGTTGAAGAGAGCGGAGTAGCGGAAACCATCCCGAAACCCCCCGGAACTCCCCGCCAAGGTGGTCACGACACCCACGGCGCTGATTTTTCGGATCCGATGGTTGCCAAAATCCGCAACGTAAAGGTTCTCCTCCGCGTCCATCGCTAGGCCAATCGGAAGATGGAATCGCGCTTTCAACGCGGGCCCATCCCTAAGCCCAAGACCCGAACCCGCAAAGGTCGTCACAACACCATTGGCCCCGATTTTCCGGATGCGATGGTTCAAGCGATCCGTCACGAACGTGTTGCCGCGTTTGTCGAATGCGAACCCCGATGGCCCTCGAAACCTGGCCGCCACCCCGGTGCCGTCCAAATACCCGGGCTGCGAAGCTCCTGCCACGGTTGTCACAACACCCGTCACGGGATCAAACCGCCTAACCCGGTGGGCCCCGACCCCCGCAGTGTAAGGCCCTAAGATCACGGATTCCGCGATCCAGATGCGACCAGAAGGATCTACCGCGACCGAGGCAGGCTGGTTCAACAAGGCCTTTGCCGCCGTGCCATCCCGCCAACCGGCATTGGATCCCAACAATGTGCTCACGCGGAAAGGGTCATAGATCCTGGGGGAACTGACAGCGCTCCGCACAAGGCCTTCCGACAGGCAGGGAAGCAGTGCCCAGAGGAGCAGCAAAAGAAAAACCCAACCTCGGACGAACCCATTCTGTAAACGCTGCAGCACGGGCTTAACCAAGCCTGAAACTCGATCAAAATGCGAGCACAAGTGTGAAACACCCCCCTGTGGCCCTTACGCTCGACCTCGCCCCTGCTTCAACTCAGAGTCATGATTTCCTGCCCTCGTTCGGACAATCTGAACTCAACAAAACGACCCTGTTAGCGCTATGCTCGAGCAACTCCAATTCCCTGCTCTAAATCGTCATCCTAATCCACCCCTCCGTTTCACGGGCAACACCCAAGGATCAGGATCACGAACCATGGAGGTATTCCGGCTTGCGCGTCCAGACCACGATTTCAACCGATTTTACCGAGGTCCGAAGATGGAAACTAAAGCGCGAGCAAGAGCGAGGGGCATGGGCTGGTTTTAGAATGAGGAAAGAAACTGGAGGGATGGTGGGCGCGACAGGACTTGAACCTGCACAGCTTTCGCCACGGGATCCTAAGTCCCGCGTGTCTGCCAATTCCACCACGCGCCCGCCACGAATTACCGATACTTGAGACTGCCCACTCCGACAAATCGCTGGCTTTGCAGCACTTTTCGAGATCCTTGCACGGTATGAAACGGCAAGAAACCGGAAGTGATCCCCAAGCAGAGTCGTTGGCAGCTAAGTCTCAAGAGCGGCATTCTTACCAGAAGGTCTTGCACGGGCGCAAGCAGCCAATCCGCGGAAGTGCCTCGTCAGCTTGCGGGAGTTGGCTGATACGGTTTGTTAACAGTGGCACGAATCGGCGAAGAGCCGCACATTTCCGGCGCACAGCGTTGACCTCGAATTGCCGGCCTGCTACCAAGTGCGGCCATGTCCCAGCCGCAAGACGCACCCACGCATTTCACCGGCATCCTCGGTCACGTCGGACCGGGTTTGATCATCAGCGCGGTCATCGTCGGTTCTGGCGAACTCATCGTGACGCCCAAGCTGGGTGCGGAAGAAGGTTTCAAGCTGCTTTGGTTCATCATCCTAGGCTGCCTGCTGAAAGTGTTCGTGCAAATCGAACTGGGCCGTTACGCGATCACGCGGGGCAAGACGAC
>CANLCA010000257.1 GCA_947487925.1 Verrucomicrobiales bacterium
CGGAGTCGCTTCGAAACGACGGCCGTGTTTGGGTTCCGAAACAGAAAGGTGACAAGCGTCGGGCACGGGAGATTCCCGAAGGTGAGCGCGACTATTTTCTGGAGCGGAAGTACCCGAGCTTTGGCAACCTGGCGCCACGCGATATCTCATCGCGCGCGGCCAAGGAAGCCTGCGACGAGGGAAGAGGAGTGGGCCCCGGCGGGCTCGGCGTGTTTTTGGATTTCTCGGATTCGATCAAACGGCTCGGGGAGGACAAGATTCGCGAGCGTTACGCAAACCTCTTCGAAATGTATGAGCGGATCACCGGGGAGAACGCGTACGAGATGCCGATGCGTATTTTTCCGGCTGTGCATTACACGATGGGCGGGTTGTGGGTGGATTACGATCTGATGAGCACGGTGCCGGGTCTTTTTGTGCTGGGTGAGGCCAATTTTTCCGATCATGGGGCCAATCGACTTGGGGCCAGCGCATTGATGCAAGGCCTGGCGGATGGCTATTTTGTGTTGCCATACACCATCGGCCATTATTTCGCGACGAGCAAGGGGGTGCGGCCATCGGCCAGCCATGCGGAGTTTCGAGCCGCGGAGGAGGCGGTCCGATCGCGTGTGCAGAAGATGTTGTCGATCAAAGGAAAGCGGACCGTCAGGTCCTTTCACCGTGAGCTGGGTCGTCTGGTGTGGGAAAAATGTGGCATGGCACGGGACGAGAAAGGGTTGAAGGAAGCCCTCCAGAGAATCCCGGCGCTCAGGGAGGAGTTCTGGTCGAACGTCACGATCACGGGATCTGGGGAGTCGCTAAACCAGTCATTGGAGCACGCCGGGCGAGTGGCGGATTTTCTGGAGTTTGGTGAATTGATGTGCCTAGACGCGCTGACCCGGGACGAGTCTTGCGGGGGCCATTTCAGAACAGAACATCAGACGGAGGAAGGGGAAGCCATGCGTGACGACGAGAAGTTTTCGTTCGTCTCCGCGTGGGAATTCCAAGGCTTGGATCGCCCACCCGTTCTGCACAAGGAACCGCTGGTGTATGAGGGTGTTCACATGAGCCAGCGGAGTTACAAGTAAGGAGCCGAGGGCGACCCTATGAATTTGACACTCAAAGTGTGGAGGCAACTGGATCAAAAGTCCGCCGGGACTTTTGTGACGTATGAAGCCCGGGACATCCTTCCCGACATGTCCTTTCTGGAGATGCTGGACGAGGTTAACGAAGGCCTACTGGCGCGGGGCGAGGAGCCGATCGCATTCGACTCGGATTGTCGCGAGGGAATTTGCGGCGCGTGTTCGATGGTGATCAATGGGCTTCCCCACGGGGGACAGAAAGCGACCACCGCGTGCCAGCTCCACATGCGGCTTTTCAAGGATGGCGAGACAATCACGATAGAGCCTTGGCGCGCCCGATCTTTCCCCGTGGTGCGAGACCTTGTGGTCGACCGCGGCGCCTTTGATCGGATCATCCAGGCGGGAGGGTTCGTTTCCGTCTCCACGGGGGGCACGCCGGATGCCAACCTGATCCCGATCGGGAAGCCGGACGCGGATCTGGCAATGGACGCCGCGCAGTGCATCGGGTGCGGCGCGTGCGTGGCCGCCTGCAAAAACGCTTCAGCGATGCTGTTTGTGGCGGCCAAAGTTGCTCACCTCGGAATTCTTCCGCAGGGACGGTTGGAGAAAGACCGGAGGGTCCTCCGCATGGTCGAGGCCATGGACCAGGAAGGGTTTGGCAGTTGCACGGTAACAGGTTCGTGCGAGGCGGTTTGTCCGAAGGAAATCAGCCTGAATTTTATTGCCCGGATGAATCGGGACTACGGCGTGGCGATTCTTAAGGGCGGCCAGGTCGGGTGATTGAGGATGGCTCCGCTGTGACGCTGGAACGTTCTAGCAGTCAGAGGCTTGTGTCTCGTCTCCCTGAGAAAATCCGGTATTCCGAGGGAATCGAATGAGTGACTTACAGGATTGCAGTTGACCGGAGACTCAAGGGTTTGTAAGGTCTGTAGCAATGAAAAATTGCTTCAACGTCCCCGTAGGCGTGGTCCCTTGACCGCGACCTGAGACGTTGAAATTCCAGCTCACAGGCCGCCCGCAGTTCCCGATGGGATGCGGGTTTTTGGTTTCTGAGAGCCTGGTTGGTTGGAGTCGAATCATTATGCGCCATACAGTATCGGTCTTGGTGGAAAATAAGTTTGGGGTGCTGACGCGGGTTGCAGGCTTGTTTAGCGGGCGTGGCTACAACATCGACACTCTGAACGTTGCGCCGACCCACGACGCGAACACATCCCGGATGACGATTGTGACTCGGGGCGATGATGCCACCCTGGTTCAAATTGTCAGGCAACTGCAGAAGCTGGTGGATGTTCTGGAGGTTCAGGATTTCAAGCAGGACGAGTATATCGACCGGGAACTTGTGCTGGTGAGAGTGGGGGTTGATTCCAAGAGCCGGGCTGAGGTGATGCAAATCTCGGATATTTTCAGGGCGAAGATCGTCGATGTGCAGCCGGCAAGCCTGACCATGGAAGTCACCGGCAACGAGAGTAAAGTGGAGAAATTCCTCGAACTCATGGCGTGCTATGGCATCCTCGATTTGACTCGGACGGGCAAAGTGGCCCTTGCCCGCAAGTGAGGTCAACCGGCGGATTACCACCTTTTGCCTTTTCTTTTCCTTTCATCGGCTCTATTTCGTAACATCTAAACACACGATCATCCATGCCAGCAAAAGTATACACAGACAAAGACGCGGATTTGGGAGTTTTGAAAAATAAGACCCTGGCCGTGCTTGGGTTCGGCTCCCAAGGGCACGCCCACGCGCTCAACCTCAAAGACAGCGGACTCAAGGTCATCATCGGCCTTTACGCGGGCAGCAAGTCGATTCCTGTCGCCAAGGAAAAGGGGTTCGAGGTGTTGACCACCGCCGAAGCGGTCAAGCGCGCGGACGTCATTTTCGTGGCGATCCCTGACACAAAGCAGGCCGCGGCCTATGAAAAAGACATCGCGCCGAATCTTTCTCCGGGAAAGGCGCTCCTTTTTTCTCATGGATTTTCGATCCACTTCAAAACCGTCGTGCCCCCGGCCAACGTGGACGTCATACTCGTGGCACCCAAGGGCCCAGGCCACATCGTCCGCCGACAATATGCGGAGGGGAAGGGTGTTCCCGCGTTGATTGCAGTGTATCAAAACCACACGAAAAAGGCCAAGAAAGTGGCGCTCGCATGGGCTAAGGGGATCGGTGGCACGCGGGCTGGCGTGATCGAGACTACTTTTAAGGAAGAGACCGAGACCGATCTGTTTGGGGAGCAAACCGTGCTGTGCGGTGGGTTGTCCGCCTTGGTGACCGCTGGTTACGAGACACTGGTCGAAGCCGGCTATCAGCCAGAGATGGCTTATTTCGAGTGTCTTCATGAGCTGAAGCTGATCGTGGATTTGATGAACGAAGCCGGAGTCAGCGGCATGCGATTCTCGGTTTCGGAGACGGCAAAGTGGGGTGATGTGAGCGTTGGCCCCAAGATCATCGATGCCGGGGTCCGGAAACGGATGAAGGCGGCCTTGAAAGATATTCAAACCGGAAAATTTGCCAAGGGCTGGGTTCAGGAGTATCAGACAGGGTATAAGAACTATGCGGCGTTGCTGAAGGCGGGCGAAACGCACTCGATCGAAAAAGTGGGTGCCCGGTTGAGGGGTATAATGCCCTGGATGAAAAAGCGATCCGTCAAGGGCGTCCAGGCGTCTTATTGAGCGGCAGTGGTCCTGTTTGGCCGTTGTGACTGGGAGTGAGGGGGGCGCAACCTCCCGGGCTTCACGGTGTTGGATTCATGGCATGAACAAAGTTCACGGAATGCAGCCTGTTTTGTTCGCGTGCGACCGTTTAGGTTGGCGCGGCGTCCTCATCGTGTGTATCTGCGCCACCCTCCAGTCTCGAGTGTGCTCCGACACCGTCCCGGTCTCCGATGGTCTGACCCGCGATGCGTTGCAGTCGATTGTAGAGCGCAATCCTTTTGGGTTGAAGCCGCCGACTCCTCCTCCTCCTGCGGTGGAAACTCCCCCACCTGAGGCCAAGTTGAACATCAACATCACGGGCATCGTCCGCAGCCGCAAGGGCAAGTTGGTTCATCTGGTCGTGCAACCGGAGGCCAAATCCGCGACGACAACAAGCCCCACCTATCTCTCCATTCAGGAGGGAGGCCGGGAGAACGGGATCGAGGTGCTCGAGATCGACGAAAAGTCGGACAAGGTGAAGATCCGCAATGCCGGGGTTGAATCCCTTCTTTCTTTTAGAACTCATGGATTGAAATCGGTGGCACCTGCTCCGGGGGCCAATCCATCGAAGTCTGGGATCCTGCCACCGGGTGTTTTGCCGCAGCCCGGACAGAAACCTCAGAACACGCCGCCTGCCGGGCCGACCATCATTTCGCGAGGTGGGGTCACGACGACCACATCCCTGAACACCCCTTTGGGGGGCGATGGAGGGTCGGGTAATTACGGTTCTCAAAATTCTGGTGGCGCCTCGGCCACTTTCCCAAGCGGCGGGCGCGCCATTCCTTCGCGCACACTTCGAACGCAACCCGCTTCGCAGGCTGAAGATATGAACACTTCAGGGCACGAGAAGGCGGTTGTGCAGGTAATCCAGATGGAAGCCCAAAGGCTGACCAACCCGAACATCGAATTTCCTCCCACACCCGGCGCGCCCTGAGCCGAGGCACTTGCGGACAGGATCTTCAGTGGCAGAGGGTGTTGTGGGGGACGTTCAAGGTTCCAAGTTGGTTGAGTGTTGAGTTTGTCGAGGCTTCTTCGCCCGTTTCTGAAACCAATCCGAGGATCACGGGGTCGGTGGGGTTTTCGCGAGCTCGGCGAGGATGAACTTTCGACGATTGATCACCTGATTCCGGAGCGATCCGATGTGTCTCTTGAGATCGGAGTGAGCCTGATTGGGATTCTGGCCGAAGGAGGAGGCGCGAAAACGAACTTCAGGTTCCAATCGCTTTTCGAGGGCATCAAGGACTGGAAACAACTCCTGTTCCGTGAACGTGGCACGGCAGAGTTCATTCAGACGTGCGAGGAAGCGTTTGCGAAATTCCGGATTGGCGAGCAGGGGGGCTGAGAACCAGCCCGGCGGCCGCCACCAAGGGGAGCTGCCGAACGGGCTTCTTTGGAAAAAGCTTTTGAGGTCACTGGGTGGCTTGTCGCCGCGCATGGCATAGGTCAGGGGCATTTCGTACCACAGGGCTATTCAATTGACGACAGTACCCCCAACCTGTTGTGGTAGGGAGTCGGGCAACGGCCTACCGCCGACCATTTTTTTGTAGGGGGAAGGCTCGACTTGGACAGATTGCTGGATCAACCGGTAG
>CANLCA010000258.1 GCA_947487925.1 Verrucomicrobiales bacterium
CTTCCCGGGCGCAGCTTGTACGCAAGCAAAAATCTGCCGCCCCAATTCCATCCCTCCACGCCCCCTACCTCTCTCCCATCTTCACCAGATTCCACCGCTCACGCCCAGCAGACACTCAGAAGCATCCTCCGTGCCGAACACAACTGATGGTGAATAGCGTCTTACACCATGGCGCGGCTTCTTGGGCGGACTACAATGATGACGGCCTGCCAGACCTTCTGGTCGCCTCGCCAAGCGAGCTGTATGTGAATGAGGGCGCTGGAAACTTCCGCGCAGTGTTTGATTCGGGAATGTCCCTGGCCCCAACCGGCGGCGTGGGCTGGGCGGATTACAATAACGACGGGTTTCTCGACGTTGCCATGGCGGTCTGGCAGATTGAGTTCAGGAGCTCGCTTCGCCTTTTTCGGGGTAATGGCGGCGGCACTTTCAGCCTGGTGACTGACGAGCCGATGACTCTGGAAACAGGGCACACATGGAGCTGCGCATGGGGCGATTACGATAACGATGGACACCTAGACCTTTACATCGGCAGCTATATCGCGCAGAAAAACTTGTTCTTGCACAATAATGGGGACGGAACGTTCACGAAACTTCTGACCGGCAGCCCTGCCAATGATCCAGGCGCCGCTGGCGGACCGTGCGCGTGGGCGGACTATGATAATGATGGCGACCTTGATCTTGTCGTCCAAAACGGCGCTCGAGGCAAAAACTTCCTGTATCGAAACAATGGCAGCGACAATGGATGGCTCAAAGTAAAACTCATCGGAACTGTCTCCAACCGCGCAGCCATCGGTGCCAAGGTTCGCGTTAAAGCCGCCATCGGTGGGAAAACGTTCTGGCAGCTCAGGGAGATTTCGTCCGGCGACGGATACAGCGGGAACAGTTTATTTGCTCATTTTGGCCTTGGCAATGCGACTATGGTCGAATCAATCCGCATCGAGTGGCCATCCGGCATCGTGCAAGAGTTGAGCGACGTTCCCGGCAAGCAATTCCTCACCGTGACCGAACCGCCGCGCCTTGGACCCACGGTGAAGTCAGTGGATGGAATGGTCGAGTTGCAGGTGAAAAGCTGGTTGGGTTTTACTTACACCATCGAGGCTACCTCTAATCTCAAGGATTGGACGCGCCTTGGCGAAGACACCAATCTGACCGGCACACTCCGAGCGCCGGCCCCCGAGGCTCTGGATCCGCACCGATTCTTCCGTCTCAAAGTCCGGTGACTCATGCCGTAGGAACCCAAGAATGAGGAAACGTTTGGAGTTCATAAGAGTTTGTTTGGAAACGCCGACCGTGCGATCAGGACAGGCTCTTACGGTCACAGTCACGAACCAGAGCGGCGAGGCAACCTTCCGGGCACGGGCCGGGCTCCGACCGGCGAGCGCCGTGAAGCGGGGACAACTCAATTTAATGCATCCGGCGGTGGAATTGCGGTGCCTCGCAAGCCGCGGTTTGGGTTTTCTTCGTCCCCTCGTCGCCGCATTCTCTGGCGATGGCGACATTTTTTGACACGCACGCGCATCTGGATTTTCCGGATTTGAAGGGCTTCCGACCCCTTGAATCACTTGCACTTCACTTGCACTCATTCGTAAGTACTTGATAATGAATGGAGCGGGTGAAGGGAATCGAACCCTCGTGATTATTACCAAAGAGGATTCATTCCGAAATCTCACAGAGCACCCATAAAAACCGGGGTACACATCGATGTTTTGCGCCAGTATTCCGGCGCGCCAAAACTTCTTAACCACGCTCCACCAATGAAAGCCACTGAGGCCGCCCTCAAACCATTAAAATGCGTAAGGGCGCGAACTTCAGCGTCTTCCATCAGGACCTCATGACCGTTCCCGAAGCTGACATCCTAGAACCCCTGAATCCCTCTACGATGATCCCGGGGGAAAATATCGCCTTGCAGGCAAAATAGTTGAAGCCTTGCGGCACTGTCTGGGCAAACCACTAGCGGGTGTTCGTCCACTGCAATTTTTGGATGCGCCGGCCGTTAATGTCGCCGACGTAAATGTCGCCGCCAGGCGAGAGTGCGATGTCATGCGCCATCATGAACTGGCCGTCGTAATTTCCCCAGCGGCCAAACGTCGCCACGACCTTGCCCTCAAGGGTGAGCACGGCCAAGCCCGAACGGTTGGGCGGGGCCGACGGCTGTTCGCCGCCGTCCGCGACATACAGTCGTCCGTCCTTTCCGATGCGCACGCCATATGGACGCCCCATGGCCGGGTCCTTCCATTGCGCCAGGAATCGTCCCTCGGCGGTGAAAACCTGGATGCGGTCATTCTGGCGATCGGCGACGTAAACCCGTCCGGATTGATCAACGGTGATGCCATGCGGCACGACAAACTGTCCCGGCCCAGTCCCCTGGGTGCCCCATTGGAACTGGAATTTTCCCTCGGCGGAGAATTTGACCACGCGGCTGTTCTCGTACCCATCGCTGACATAGAACGAGCCATCGGCCAATACGGCGACGTCCGTAGGCTTGTTGAAGTGCGCCTCGTCGTTGCCCCCGACGCCGCTGACACCCCAGGCGCGCCGAAGGGTGCCGTCGCGATTGTATTCAAAAACCTGATGACGCCCCACGTCGGTGAGCCAGACGTGGTCACGATGATCCACAAAGAGACCGTGCGGCAGGAGAAAGGTGTTCGTCCCCCATTTGTCAACCAACCGGCCCGTCCGGCCTTCAAACACCCACACGGCGGCCTCCGCGATGGGTCCGGCCTTGGCCGGATCTGCCAGCCAGCGGCGGCTGCCACGATGAAACACAAAGACGTCGCCGCGCGAGTCACAGCCCATTCCAGCCACCTGGCCAAGGATCTCGCCCGCCGGCACCTGAGGCCAGCCATGCACGACCTGGAGATCCGCGCCGCGGGCGCAGGCGGCGGCGGAAAACGCGAAGAGGAAAAGGCGGAGAAACGTCATGGGCGTAGTGATAAAGCTGCTGAGGAGAGCATCGATCAGAATGGTGGTGCATCTTCGATTCATGGCTTGGTCATTGGCACGCTTTTTTTCCGGTTCCTGCAATCAGATCAAGTAGATGTTCCGCAGTTTAAACCGTTCCCGGTGCGGCGATATGGCGCCGACAGAAGGCCCGCGGCCAACGGCACCAAAGCGCTCTCGGTCTCTTCGCTCGGCATCGTCGATAAGTGGGTTCAACGTGTTAACGTGGTTGGAATGCGGAAGTAGTTCGCCAAGGCGTCGCGTAACACCGCAGGCCGCAGACCGCCACCGATGGTTTCTTTCACGGCCGCCAGGATGGAATCCCAGTCGGCTGAACTTACCGGAAACGCACTGAGAAAGGTTGCAAGATCGGCCACCACGGTCGGTGGGAGTTCTGCTCCCGGCTCCCCAGGCAGGGTGGCGGCCAACCGAAAGATGTCGTTCCGGTGTTTAGCGACGTTCCTTGAATCAATGCTTTCTCCGGCGGATTTGCGCCGAGTGAGATCCAGCCACGCCTTCGATTTAAGAGGAATCAGCGCACTGGCGTTGGCCACCCGCATGCCGTCTCTCTGGTCATGATGTATTTGGATCAACCCGTAATAGGCGTCGTCCAACAGAATGGCCGATAGGCTGTGATGATCCGGCTCCAAACGAACCGGTATGACTTCCTGGCCTTCGGCAAGTTCCAATCCCTCGGGGCTTCGACTGAAAAGCTCCAGCATGAAGGGAAAGTCCTCCCTGGCGGGCTTTGCAAAACGGTAGAGAACAGGCGTCCCTCCGTTGCGCTCGCGGATCTCGTATCCGCCGTCCGATACGAACGACTGCAGCGCGTTGATGAACGCCTGGCCCAACACCTCGATCATGAGGACGATGTCGAGATCCTTGGTGGCGCGGAAGGGAAGGCCTTGGGCGGTGAACCATTCATCGCAAGCGGCGCCGCCAATGAGCGTGAACGCGCCGTCAAACGCGCGGAATCGTTCCCGGAAAGTATCGAGCCCTTTTACCATGAGACCTGGGTGATCAGCTTGGCAATCTGCTGCTGGACGCGCTCGTCCACTGAATCTCGCAGACTGAGAAAAAGCGAGAGTGGATCTACTTGGCCATCCTTGCCCAGCAACAGTGGGTCGTAGGCCCAGCTTTCCATTCGAACGTTAGCCTCCTCCTGTCCCTCGCAGCGATGGAAAGTTCCCTTTTCCAAATTTGCATGAACGCCCTCACTGGCGAGGGCGAAGGTAGGCAGCCGGTCGTCGGCAATCGAGGTGAGCCGGCTCAACGCCGTCAGGCCTGCAGTCAACGCGGGCCGTCCCGGGTGGTTCCAGCGTAGCCAGTGTGTTTTTTTCACGGGTGACGTCAGATAGGGCTGCGCCCGCTCCCACAGGTTCTGTCCCTTCAGTGGAAAATCCAGAGTGATCGATCGCCCATGGCGCGCGGACCGGCACAACTCCGCCCCCGCCAGCTCGTCCTTGACCTTCGTCAGCATGATGGGCGAGTAGCCAATGGCGGTCGCCAGATCCTTCAACGGCTGATGTTCCAACGACCCGCGTTGCAAATGGTAGAGAACCAAGCTCTGCGCCGCCGGTGTCAGGCGTTTGCCTTTGGCTGGCCTGGGCGGGGAAAATCGCTCGCGCAGGTCCATGAGGATCAGCGGGAGGAAAAACTGCGTGCCGGGCACCACGAAAGGAATCCCCATCCGGACCAAGCGATTCCGGGCGTAGGCGGGCAGACGGGAAATAACCAGCATTACCGGTTCGCCAACTTGGGAACGCAAGGAAACGGCCAGGTTTTCGTAATCGCCCGGCGCTCCCGGTGCCCAAGACTCATCCTCCACCGCGAACAGAACCCGGCGTCCCCAGAGAGCGGTGGCCCGAAGCTGGAACCGCTCGCGTAGAAATAAGGGCAGCCGTTTTGAATTCTCCGCAATCAACGGGGAAGGCTCGCCGACAAATTCGGCCAAGTATTTTAGCAGGCGTTGTTGCAGCGGCAGCACGTCGATACACTACACGATGACGATACACGCTTCAAGTGTAGTGTGCGCATTGAGGGTGTTGGCTTCGTTTGTTACTCCCTTAAATCCAGACCCTGGTTCAGGCGTTTTGGAAATCCCATGACCCTTCATGTTCTGCCCGTGGCAGGGCAATCTGACTACTGCACTCCTTAGCCCCACGGCAGCGTCGGAAATCGGCGGTGAAATCGAACGAGCGTCAAAATCCAAGCTCGAACTTTTGAGGAAAAGCCGGTTGAAGGCACCGGAAAAGGGAGGCGAGCGAACTATTTTCAAGGGCTTCCGACCCCTTGATTCACTTGCACTTTACTTGCACATCTTCGTAAGTGCTTGATAATGAATGGAGCGGGTGAAGGGAATCGAACCCTCGTCTCAGC
>CANLCA010000259.1 GCA_947487925.1 Verrucomicrobiales bacterium
ACCACCGTATCAAGACTCTGATTGTGGAGAACTTGATGTTGCAGACCACCGCGGACCAAATCGGCGATGATCAGCCGCTCTTTGGTCCTGGCAGCCTTGGCCTCGATTCCGTGGATGCCCTTCAGCTTGTGGTGGCCCTGGACAAAACCTTTTCTTTGAAAGTGGCAACTCCTGCCGAAGCCAAAGAAACTCTCAGGAGTGTCTCGACCATCGTTCTTGCAATTCAAAAATTGGGCCTGCCCGACTGATAATCTTTGGTTGTCGCGGTCCTGCTCCGCATCTCCCGCTGCTCCTCGCTCCTGCGTTGACGTCCCTTGAACCTGGAAAAAGCTACCGAGAAACCACTAAACTTCGCTAATCATCACTCAGACAAGAAGATGTGAAAAATAGCGATCCGGACGCCGGTTCACTGTATGGGTGAGGTGCTCAGTCAGCGTAACTTCTTCACCATGAGTGTCACTTTGCGAGAATTAGCGGTTCAACTTCCGCTGTTAGGTTGAAAGACTTCGCAGGTTCAGACACATCCTTGTTTTCAGTTGAATCTCGGAGCGGCTGTCCAGGATTGGCCACGAGCCTCCGAAGCCCTGGTGGTTCGCCGGGCCGGACTTGCCCAACCCAGGACGACTGCTGAGCTCAACTTCCCTCCGGCGCTTCATTTGCAAGACTGAGGAATTTCCGTGCCGCTTCGTCGTAGGCTTGCATCGCGGCGGCGCGCTCGGGTTCGCGGATGGCGTTGCGACGCTGCTCACGAAGGCGCTCAATCGTCTCGAGGCACCAGAGGGCACTGCGTCGGGAAGCCCGCACGGGTGCGCTCCCAATGAGGACGTTCACCGGATTCGTGTGAAGCTGCGGGAATTGACGCAGCGCGATCCAGCTGGAACGAGCGATGGGAACACGAAATTGCAGGGTGTGAACCCGGCCATCCGCGGGTACCCGAGCGGATCCGGCAGGCTGTCCATTGAGAATGATTTCCACCAATCGCTCACCTCCCGTCGTCTTGGTGTCGGTGCGCGATCCGTGGAGGGTGACAGTGTCGCCGCTCCATCGCCGGCCGTCAGGCGGTAGGGCGAATCCATGCGCGACCTGGGCAGGCATCTCGGCCGCGAAGGCGACTTGGGCTTCCACCGTGACCTCTCCAGGTGTGTCAAGACGAACATCGCCGAAACCAGGCGCGGTGCCATTGACCTTGAACCCCAGGGCGTGCGCGAAACCGTCGCTCACATAAGACCGTCCTCGCGCGAGGCCATTGCACCATTCTTTGAAGTCGAGGCGCTTTTGCTTTCCGAGCTGCACATACACGCGGCCTTGCCCGACCCGTTCGCCGCTCATGCACGGGAAATCGGTTTCGCCGCTGACTTTGAGCGGGAAGCCGCAATTCAACAGGTGATACCACATGTTCCATTCGGCGACTCGAGCAGTGTCCATCGCGCTGATGAAATCGCATGCTCCGTGCGCCACGCTCACACAAATCTCCATGGCACCCACGCCGTTCATCGGGGGAACCGCAAAGTTAGGTAGCTCGCTGGCCGCACGGTCATGGGCGGCGGCCATCTCGGATTCGGTTAGCACCCCGTCGTGATCGTCGTCGATTTCTGTGAAAGCGAATGGCAGCAGCGCCGCCGACGTCTCCGACTGGGTCAGGCGTGCGTCATTGTCGGCATCATGTTTTTGCAAAAGGCGTTTCACGGCGGATGGAGGGTGGATCTCGAGGCCGCTCGCTGAGTGGGCGTAGCCTGTGACACCGCCCTGCGCCTTGGCCCACCGCATCACTGGCACCGTCCACGAGGGCCAGCCGTTCGTCTTCGTGCCCCCTGAGCCGGGATAAGTTTGGTCGCTCAGGTTGAGCAAACAGACGTGGCCGAGCGCTTCCGAACCGAAACCGCTGATCTCGAGATCATATTTTATCACCGTCAAAGGCTTGCTCAACCGGTTCACGTTTGGCGCGAAAAAGTTTCGTTGATAGGTGAAACACGGCCCCCAGGTGAGCACGCATCCGACATTCAACCCCTCGCCTTCGACTTGCTTGAACATATCCTGGGGGGTGACGCCCTCTGTGGGACTTGTGTAGTGGGCGCAACCCGCTCCGTGGATGTGATGGTCGCCGCTGTAGAAACCGGACTTAGCAGGATCTATCCACCGTTCGAACCTGAAGGAAAGACTGGCTTTGGGGGTCCGGACGATTGCCACCTCCCGGCGCAGTCGCTTGTATTCAGGGCCGCGCGTGAATTCCACCGTGAGTTTGCCAGGGGGTAGCAGCACCGTGTCACCATCACTCCGATAGATCTGCCGTTGAAAATAGAAATCTGGCGCAAGCCGTTTCGCTTGCGGCGGGTGCACGTGGCCGGCGGCATCGCGAAAAATAAAACTGGCCGTTGTCGGCGAGCCATCATGATCCCGAACTTGGAGCTTCACGGGCACTGCGGGGCGGATGTCGAACAACACCGGTGTCTCCGCCCGAAAACCAAGGTCCTGGGCCTCTCCTGCTACGTCGAACGCAATGGCGGCTTCGAGCCTCCCCGCGTCCCGGCTGTGGAGGAGTGCCAACGCGTATTCTACTTCCAGACCGCTCAGGTGTGTCGTCATGGGCGGATGAACAAACATCTCCAGGTCCAGAAAAGCGTCTTTGCTGGCCACCTTGATGTCGAGTTCGCGCAGCGGCTCGCGCTGCATCCTCTTTGCGCTCAACGGAGTCATGCCTGCGTAGACCTGCCCCGACTGAGGACTGGTGATGTGAAGCGGTTTCGTGACTGAACTGAAATTGACGACTTTGACGAGGACGGGCGTGTAGCCACTCTGCTGAAGCACCGCTTTCGCGGGGCCACGCCTCACCTTAACACGCGATTCCGCATTCAGTTCCACGATGAACAGCGCGTGTTCATCGAGCACTCGTTGCAACCCTTCGGCGTCTGGCTTCCCCGCGACTTTGGCGATGGACGACTTCACCTCTGCCGACCAGGGTGTCCCCAAGAAATCGAGGGCCTCCACCACCCGCGTGGCGTTTGCCGCCAGGGGTTGCGCGGAGGTCGGGACTACGGGCTCTTGCCCGGTGGTGGGACAAAGGAACGAAAGCCACCCAGCCGCCAGGAGCAAAACGGTGTGGGCACCTCTAGAGTCAATTGTTGAAACCTTCGAATTCACGGGTCGGAAGCGCAACGGCAGCTCGTGAATGAAAGGAAGTTTCTTTTTCACGGCAGCGCCGAGCATCGCCGTCCAGAGGTGTTGCCACAAGAAAAAAGCCTCTCGAATCAGCGTGGAATGAGGAGACTCGCTCAGCATGGACTTGGAGTTTCCCCAAAGGCAAGAACCCGCCCCAGCCATCAGCCGAGGGCGAATGATGGTTTTGTTCACGTTTCCTCCCGTGGAACTTTTTGGATTTGACTTTTGAGCCAACCCGGTAGGGCTTACGTGGGAGGATTGCCTACGGCGGCAGGCGGTATTCAACGGAAGTTCCAAGGAGGGTCATGGGAGGATCGAGCCCCTGGGTGGGCCGTCGAAGGCCCATCCAGGGGGCAGCAAGGCGTGAGTCTCCGTTTCTCATCTTTGTCCCAGCGTTCTTTCTCGCTCCACTCGTTCTCCAAATTTTATCGTTCAACCACGATCAGAAACCGAATTCCTGCTATCAGTCGGAAAAGGCGCAGCAATCCGAACGAGAAGCCACCTGGCGGCGTCTTAGCAATAGACCCTTTCGATCGACGACGGAAGAAGTGTCTCTGGCGTCGCTCAACAACGGACCAAATCCAAGTCCGAGCCCAACAAATTACACATCCGAACCGTCACGGATAATAGACGCTGATAGCTCAATATTGTCCGAGCTAATGAAGTCTGAAAAACCTCAAATGTGGGACAGGCTCTAGATAGAGTTTCCAGAGGGATGCTCCATAAACAGGGCGATCCCTACGGCGAGGATCCATTGTTGTTTTGATTTGCCCAATGGGTGGAGAGGTTACAATGTGGCCCCCATGCCTACGTTCTTCTTCCTGACTCGTGCGGCGTCCTTGCTGCTCGGTGCGGCGATGGTTCTGTCGCCGCCGACCCCATCCTGGTCACAGACGCCGTCCACCAAGAGCTCTCCCGCCCTTGCCGTCGCGTCGCCGGAGAGCGTCGGAATCTCGTCGGCGCGGCTTGCGCGAATCGACGCCTTGTGCGAGGAAGCCATCAAACAGAACAAGGTTCCCGGGATCGTCGCACTCGTTGCTCGACGAGGCGCCATCGTCTATCACAAAGCCTTCGGTTCGGCGGACACGGAAGCCGGCCGCACTCAGAAACCCGACGACATTTTTCGTATCGCCTCCCAATCCAAAGCCATCACCTCCACAGCGATCATGATGCTTTGGGAACTGGGCAAGTTTCAACTCGACGATCCCATCTCGAAGTATATTCCTGAGTTCAGGAATCCTCAGGTCCTCAAATCTTTCAACTTCGCTGAGAACTCCTACACCACGAACCCCGCCAAGTCCGAGATCACCATCCGCCACCTCTTGACCCACACGTCGGGCTTGGGCTATGGGGTCATCGACGGCGATGAACGGTTCCGGATGATCTACAAGAAAGCAGGGGTCACGGACCTGTTTACCACGGAACCTGTCCGGATCGGGGACAGCGTCAAGAAGCTCGCCAAGCTCCCGCTGCACCATCACCCAGGAGAGCAGTTCACTTACAGCGAGGGTTTGGATGTCCTGGGCTATCTCATTGAGGTGGTGTCCGGGAAGACCTTCGAGGAATTCCTCAGCGACCATCTTTTCATTCCGCTCGGCATGAGGGACTCGGGGTTTTATCTACCCGCCGAAAAAACTGCGAGGCTCGTGCCGGTGCTGAAGCCGCAGGATGAGAAGTGGGTCCGCTATCCAGTAACCTTTTATGATCCCGATTATCCGATCAAGGGTGCCAGGACGTTCTTCTCAGGCGGAGCAGGCCTCTCGAGCACCGCGCGAGATTACGCCACTTTCCTGCAGATGTACCTCAATGGAGGGGTGCTCAACGGCCAACGCATCCTCAGCCGCACCACAGTGCAAACCGTGCTCGCCAACCACACCGGCGATCTCATGACCGGAGGCAAAAAGGGCGACAACTTCCAGTCGCTGGCCTTCGGGGTCCTCACGCATCAGGGGCAAGACAAGGGAGGAAATGGCAGCGCCGGCACTTTCGATTGGGGTGGTTATTTCAACACGCAGTATTTCGCGGACCCCAAAGAAATGGTCATCGGTATCCTGATGAAACAAACCCAAGGCTCGAATAACGACAACACCGGTGGTCTGTTCCGACAACTCGTGTTCCAGTCCATTGATGATTGAGGATTGATGCGCGA
>CANLCA010000260.1 GCA_947487925.1 Verrucomicrobiales bacterium
CAGGCGAAACAAATGGCTATCGCGGCGGCAGCGGTCAGCAGAGCGAGGTTGAGCCCCATGGTCGGTGTGAGCTCGATTCAAGCGTCGTCACAAAATCGGTATCCAACACCGCGAACCGTATCGATGAAACGCGCCGCGGATCCGAGCTTGTCTCGCACACGGCGCACGTGGGTGTCCACGGTCCGAGTGTCGATGAGGCTATCGTAGTCCCAAACCTCCTTGAGAAGACGATCCCTAGACTGGACTCGACCGGCGCGCTGGGCCAACAGGACCAGCAGCTTGAATTCCGTCGCCGTCAGATCGATTTTCTCGTCCCCCACAATCACCTGGTGACGGGGGATATCGATGACCAGATCGCCAAAGCGAATTTGCTCTTGGTGCGCTTCGGGCTGCTCGCGTCGGCGAAGAAGGTTCTTCACCCGCAAAACTAGCTCGCGAGGGCTGAAGGGCTTCGTCAAGTAATCGTCGGCGCCCAGCTCAAGTCCGAGCACTCTGTCTATCTCAGCTGCCTTTGCCGTCAACATGATGATGGGGATGCCGGAGGTTGTTTCGTCCCGCCTCAGAATCTTGCAAACCTCCATCCCATCCACTTCGGGCAACATGACGTCCAACAGGATCAAGGATGGGGCATGGAACCTCGCCCGCTGAATGGCTTCGGTTCCAGTTGCGGCCGTAATCACCTTGTAGCCTGCGTTCTTGAGGTTGAAATCGATCAACTCCAGCGCATCTGGCTCGTCATCGACCACGAGGATTTTGGTCATTCGAACGCCATCTATAGCACTCCAATGCAACGACCGCAACGACGGAGATGTGACGATTGTGTGTCGATCTTATGTCAACGGTATTCGATTTCCGTCAGGCTTCCTGTGGTTCGCCCGGCGAAGTGCTGCCCCAGCGATTTCTCTAAGTGGCAGGTGTGTCTTAAAGCGGTTTGGGTACCGCCCGAAAGTGGATCATGCTTTCAGGACAAGCGCTTTCAGTGGCGGCCTCCCAATGCATCGCCGCTGTCGCGTTCTCGATCAGATGCTTGGGGTTGATGGTGCCAGCGATAAGCGACGACACAGCCTCGATGGCGAGGGCCGACGAAACGCAGGTTTCGAGCACGCTTGGTCCGCCCTTCGAAGGGGAGGAACCCAGGCCTCCGGAAAGCAAAGCCTTCTTGAGCAAAGCTGCCTTGCCCTGGCGGCCGGCTTTGAGCAGCACTTCCTCTTGATCGCGGTACTGATAGTTCCACGAAACCATCACGGCATCACACAAATCCACTGCTTTCAAGCCTCCTGGCAACGTCATCGAAGAAACGCCAAAGTATCGGAGCCAGCCCTTAGCTTTAAGACTCGCGAGCGTCTCCAAAGCGGGGGAGTCGACTATTGCTGGGAGATCGTCAGGAGGACAGTGGAGCAACACGAGGTCGAGGCAGTCGCGCCGTAATCGTTTGAGACTTCGCTGGACACTGTGCCTGACCGCTTCGGTGCTGAAGTCATAGCGGGATTCACCGTGCTCGAACTCTTCCCCCACCTTTGTCATCAGGATAAACGGAGCGCTGCGGCCGGCAAGCGCTTGGCCCAGGCGTTCCTCGGCAACTCCGTAAGCGGGAGCGGTATCCAAAACATTGACACCCCATTGCTCTGCCGTATCCAGAAGCTCGGACAGGGTTTCGTCTGAGGGCAATTCGAAGGGACCGTAACGGAGCTTCTGGTTGCGGCCCCACTTCACGGTGCCCAAGCCCACCACGCTACCAAGGAGCTCCAGCCGCCCAAACCGCCGTTGGGGAATTTGGTTCATAATCGAGTCCAGGCCTGGGGTAATAGCCAGGGGGGACACCCCGGTGAAGCCTGAGGAAGCTTGGAAAAGTCGGATGGGGGTAAGGTTTTCGAAGAGATGTTCATGAGGCTCGGTGACGCGAGAATCCTGGTAGCCAAGAGGGGTGCATAGACCAATTTGGCGGGCCAGGCAACCAGGGTGTTTCCTCGGGCCATCACGTACGGCTCAGGCGGCAGGCGTCCATCCGAATCCCGCGGCTCTGCCCTGTCCACCGCGTGACATGCCCACTCCACCGTGTGCCAGCCAACAGACGGGAAAATGGCACGCATCTCCTTTGCGGTCCTCTCGATCGTTTCGGAAGGATTCAGGGCGGCCCCCTTTTCGGCGATCTCACCTCCGAGATACCAAACCCAAGAATCGTCGGAGGGGTGCGATGTGATGGTCGCCCGAGGTTTGGGGCTAGCCGTGACACAATGGCCATAGAAAGGGAAATTCATGCCGCGAGCCATCACCATGCGGAGTGGGCGGCGCTGGGTCGCGGTCGACCCGAACCCGAGGGCTTCGGCAGCACGCTCATTCCCCGTTCCCGCCGTGAACACGAAAGCTTCCGCTTCGAGCCGAATTTGGGCCCCGTTTGCCAACGCCACCTCGAGGGCGGCCAGACCCGATTCGCGGGGGATGAACTGATGGATGTCTCCCGCGATCAGTTTGCCGTGGAGAGGTTTCGAAAGCGCCGTCACCACGCTGAGGATGTCCAGGACCACCTCCTGGACGGCGTAGAGGGACCCCGTTGGCGGGGAGGACCGAATGACTTCGGGCCAGTGATTTTTGGGGACTTCCTCAACCACGCCTTGCATGGCCTTGCGGGCCATGGCCGATGCGAAGCCCCCCAGAATCCGGTCTCGGGACCACAACAATTGCTCTCGAGCGAGCACTCGAACGCTTTTCAAATCCAATTCCCCTTGGCCCCCAAGGCAAGCGAGCCACCTCGGAGGCAGGTCCCTGAGCTGGTGTGCGATTTCACGCTTGGCGCCGTCGATGCCGTATTTAACACCGCCATGGAGGATGCCCTGGGAAGCCAGCGTCTGACCGCCACCCAGCGCTTTGGCTTCCAACACCACGACGCTCCTCCCTTGCTGCACGAGCCGGTTTGCGGTCCACAATCCGGCGACCCCGCCTCCGACGACGACGACGTCACAATGATAAGAATTCACAAAGTTTTTAGAATTTTACCCTCTCCATGAATCGCAGGCGGATCGAGCCCACAGCAGGAACGTCGCGCTGAGTGGTCCCCCAGCACACCTGGCATTCAATGGCCTAGCTTCCTTCTCGGCTAGAACATCCAAGACAAAGCTGCGGCGCTCCCTGACGGGGGTTGGCTTTCGCGATAAATGTTTGTTTCGTGGCACTGCCGGATGATTTTCAGAAAGAGCCTGTTATGGCAACGTTTTGTGTCAGCCTGCTCATCAACCTCCTGGGGCGAGCGTCCTCACGAGCTCCGATCTGACTTCGGTTTTCGTGGAAAAAAGAATGACTAACGTGAATTCTAAAACGCAGTGGGACAGGTCGTCTGGCCCGGATATCTCGGCTTGCGCTCATCTAAACCAGCACACGCTTCTGCTGCCTTCACGCACCAAAGTGCGTGTCCACGGATGCAGCGATCGTGTTCACGCTCCGCAAAATCCTCCGGGCGGCGGCCGGGTCGGGGATTTTCAAACCATAATTCTTGTCCAACACCACTCCGAGTTGCTGGGCATCCACCGAATCTAAGCTCAAACTGTGCGGGCCACCATCACGGGTTGGTGGTCCACGATTGGTTTGACGCCAAACTGGAGTATCAAGTTCTCCACGATCAGGCGTTTGATCTGCGCTGTGAAGTCAGTCGGGTTGATCATCACAAAAAGTCCGCCGTCACTTTTGAGCACGGAGCCCGTGATCACAATTTCAAATACTATTGGCTAGCCTTTGGCGTGCCCGTGTTGAAACTGGCGTACCACACGCGGGAATTGGCAATTCTCGCAGAGCGAATTGGACAGCTGACAAAAATCGGCGACGATCTGGAGCATGCCTTGTTGCGTGGCAGCCGTTACGGGAACCGTGTTGGGTCGGTCCCCGAAAAGTCGCTGACGCGCCAACTTTAGCACGCGATTATCCTGGTTCGCAGGCCAGGACAAATAGCGCCGAGTGACGGTGTTCCGAATTTCGCTGTTGCCTCCGACCCCCGCGCGCGCCCAAAACCAGGGGAGAAAGATGTTCATCGCCAGATCGCTGACCCTGGCTTTTCCCAGAAGTGGGGCCGTCGATTTTTGACCTACCGCACAGTCGAGCGTCCAATGGTTGTGCCAAAAAGGATCGGGCTCGGGCTGAAGCTGGTCGAATAATCCCTGCTCCGGATGTGGATGAGGCGCGATGATCCATTCTTCGAGCGCGCGCACAAAGTTTGACCGCAGCAGCCAGTGTGAAACGAGTGCGAGGCGTCTTTCTGGGCGGTTGGCAGGGCGTGTTGAAGCAAGCCGCCATACCTGTTGTGGCAAGATTCGAGAAGAGAACAAATCTCGATCCCTCCACCAAAAATCCCAGAAAACGCGAGCCGCATCCGCTCTCACCTCACCGTTCGATCCGAGACCGATCGATCGCGCGCCGGGGAAGCCCCCTTTTCGAGACGAGGAAGGCGTGTCATCGGAGTCGCGACTTGAATAGCGCTCGAGAAAGCCTGCCACACCCAGCAATCTGGACTGGAGATGGAGTCGGCGGCCCTCGCCTTCAGCCAGGTCGGCTAGGAGTTCAGGGAGCTGCTCCGCCAGGCTCAACATGGGCCACGGGTTGTGCGAGTAGCCCAGCGCGGCGAAAACTCCCTCCCACAGCGCCTGTTCCCACCCACAGACTCGGGCGCGTGAATGGAACCGGAACGCCTTGCGCCGAAGGCGCTCCAAGGCAGCTTCTAGAATCAGCTCCAAAACACGGGCCTTTTCAAGTGACTCCAGCGGGTCGCAACATCGGCCGCGGAGATCCAGAGCGGAGACGAGCGGGCTTTCGAGCCAAAGGGCCAGTTCGTTCAATGGGGCATCCAGCACAGGTTTGAGCGCCAGGATAGGAGGAGGCAAATGGCAGTGGGCGCCCGATTCCCAGACCACCCGCAAAACTACGTGATCGAAATCTGGGTTAAGGTGGTGGTGGTGCCCGCGCCAGCCCGAATCCACGACATCGATCTCCACATCGCCCGCCGTTGGGGGCTCCATTTCGAACTGGACCACGGCGCGGAGAAAATCGGGGCCTGGGCCGCGATTCCAGAAGCCGGGATGAAGGATCCGGACGCTTCGTCCGTCGTCGCAACGAAGCTCTCGTCTCAGAATCCGCTGATGGGCCCAGATCCTTTGAAGCAACTGTTCCGGCGGATTGGCGTTTGACTCATGGAATGAATCGATCAACGACGCGAACGGCCCGAGCAAACTGACATCAAACGGGTTCAACCTCACCTTCCCTTGCATTTCGCTGGGGCGTCATGCAAAGTCAAGGAAGAAACTTGAGCGGTGTCTC
>CANLCA010000261.1 GCA_947487925.1 Verrucomicrobiales bacterium
CATGACGTCCGGCTGCAGCAACTGGACACCTGCGTCGATCAACTGCTGGTAGCCGAATTGCGTGTACTCGTGTTCGCCCGTGGCAAAGGTCGCGCAGCCGCCCATGCTTTCAAACCTCCGTCCCAGCTTCGCATGACCCGCGTAATCATCCGGCATCAAGGGCTCTTCGATCCACGTCAGGTCGAAGGGCTTCAGCCGGTGAGCAAGGTCGGCGGTGTATTCAACATCGAGAGCCATGTAGCAATCGAGCATCAATGGGAAATCCGGCCGGACTTTCCTCCGCCATTTTTCGATGAACGCGACGTTGGCTTTCATTCCTGCATGACCCGCGGATGGGCCGTAGGGAAGCGGAATCTTGGCTCCATGAAACCCAAGGTCCTGCGCGATGTCAGGACGCGATGTCGTGGCATAAACTGGAATGCGCTCCTTCGTTCGCCCACCCATGAGGTTATACACCGGCTCATTGACGGTTTTTCCGTAAAGATCCCACAATGCGAGATCGATTGCGCTGATGGCATGCAGGGCCAGTCCCTTGCGTCCATAGTGGATCGAGGCTCGGAACATCTGATCCCAGATATGGGTTCGGTCACTGGCCGCCTGCCCCTCGACGAAGAGAGCCAGGTGTTTCTCGATGATGAAGGCCGCAGCCTCTCCTCCGGTGCTAAGACCAATACCGACGAGGCCGTTTTCGTCCTCAATTTCCACGATGACCGAAGGAACATTGGCCACTCCCCAGGATTTCCGCGAACCCGAATACCTGGGAAACCGCGACATGGGGTTGGCGATGGGCGGATGCGTTTTCTCATGATCCCAGCTTCCGTCCGCTGCCGTTTGTCCCAGGATCCAATGAGTCTCCGGAGTGTCATGCACGTCGCTGGCGCCGTAGCCATCCGCCCTCGAGACAAGGGCGCGGATCTCCTTTATCTTAGGCCCGCCACGATACGGTTTGACGTCACTGAAGGGTGTTGGTTCGAGAAGCATTTGAGGATGTTTGTTTTTTAGTAAGGCTCAGGTTACTGGACGCTTCACCAGCCCGTCTGGTTCATCGCCTGAGCCGTGAACTGATAGTTTATTACGGGTGATATTTGAATAAGAAACTCAGCCGGAGGAACTGAACTAAGCATTTCGTGACTTTGCGGTCGGAATCTGGTAGGCAGATTCGACCATTATGATTCACAGCAAACGGGTCCGATGCGTGCTGATCGCGCTGCTCGCCGGAGTGTTCGCGGCGGAGGCCGCCACGCATACCCCCACGCTGGACGAACTCAAGGTGGAGGGCGCCCGGCAATCCCTTCTCAAGCATCAACTCGCGCAGGCCCTCGAAACGAAAAAGACGCTGCCCGAGCTCGACCGTTTTCGCATAGAGATTGAGCCGGTGCTGAAAAAGCACTGCGTCGGATGTCACGGACCAGAGAAAGCGAAAGCGCGCCTTCGGATCGACACGCTGAATCCCAACCTTCTGGAAGGGCACGATGTGGATTGGTGGTTGGAGATTCTCACCGTGTTGGGCAACGGCGAAATGCCTCCGCCGGATGAGTCCAAGTTGTCCGGCCAGGACCGGAGCAAGGCGATGGATTGGCTTTCTGGCGAGATTCGCATGGCCTCGATCGCGCGACGCGCCAAGGCCGGGCACTCTTCGTTTCGCCGGATGACACGCTACGAATACAATTACGCGTTGCAGGACCTTCTTGGGCTCCCTTGGGAATTCGCGAGGGATCTTCCTCCCGAAGCCCATTCAGAAGACGGATTTCAGAACAGCTCGGAGACATTGCACATGTCCGTCGCGCAATTGGAGACGTATCGCATTCTCGCCAGGCGAGCGTTGTTGCGCGCAACCGTCAGTGGTCCCCGGCCTCCCATGTTGCATTGGGGTGTCGCCATGGAACAGGCCGGGCAGATCGAATGGAAGAAGCAGGCGGCGGAACTGGAGAAAGCAAAGGCCGAGTTCAAAGAAGATCCGGAAAAGCAAAATCGGGAGTTGGACAAGTTATATGACCGGTTCACCAAGCCGCATGGGAAAACCTATTTCAAAGATCGAACGACGGGACGAACCGCCCGCCACACCTGGGATTATGGCGGCGCCAAACACGCCATCGCCCCCACCGATTCACCTCCCGAGGTGCCCCGGACGTTCGACCATGTGGCGATCCTTCCCCACGGCGGCAACCAGAAGCTTGTCGTGGAATTGGGGGAGAAGGTTCCCGACGACGGAATTCTCCGCGTGCGGGTTCACGCGGCAAGGACTCCATCGGACGACGATCGAGTTCCGAGCCTGCAGTTGGAGTTCGGCTGGCAGGCGAGCAACGAAGGGCGAGCGCTGCTCCGCGTGAGCGATAAAGACCATCCTATAACCGCCAGTCCGGACCAACCGCAGATCTACCAATGGGATGTGCCGCTCGGAGATATCTATCCCCGGAACTCGGTGCGAAAGACGTCAACCATGGGATCCATGCCCAACCCGTCTGAGCACATCCGGCTGGTCAACAGTTCCGCGTCCCCCGCGGAGATCCAGATCAGCTACGTGGAGGTTGCGGCGCCGGTTTACGATCAGTGGCCCCCGAAGTCGCACGTGCGGATTTTCTTCAACAGCCCGAACCGCGACGACGAGCCCGTCTACGCAAGGGAGGTTCTGACGTCGTTCATGTCGCGCGCCTGGCGGCGGCAGGTCGGCGACGAGGATATCGACCAAAAGGTCCGGCTTTTTCGCGCGATGCGAAAATCATGCGACACCCTGGAAGAGGCCATGGTCGAGGTTTTGGCGGCGGTTTTGTCATCGCCGGAGTTTCTCTACATCGTTCGAGGTGATTCGCCAGGCGAGTCCGAGCGGTCCTCCCGTCCGCCGCGACTTACTGCGCATGAGCTCGCGACTCGCCTTTCCATGTTTCTATGGTGCAGCGTGCCGGATGACAGGCTGCTCGAGTTGGCCGACGACGGCCAGTTGAGACATCCGAAGGTTTTGGCTGATGAGCTCAGGAGGATGCTGATGGATGTGCGCTCCCGGCGATTCTCAGAGCATTTCGTCGGGCAGTGGCTCGACATGCAGTTGCTGGATTTTGTGAAACTTGAGGGAGCAGTGGATCCGTTCCTCAAGGAGGCCATGCAGCGGGAACCTGTTTTGCTTTTCTCGGAAATGCTGCGTCGCGACGAAAGCGTTTTGAACTTCATCCACACCGACTACACCATGGCGGACGAGCGTCTGGCGCGGCATTACGGGTTGAAGGACGTGGCCGGGAACCACTTCCGGAAGGTCAGTTTGGATCTGAACGACCGTCGGGGAGGGTTGCTGACTCAGGCAGGCCTGTTGGCGATGAACTCAAGCGGCAAAGACTCGAATCCGCTCAAACGCGGGGTCTGGCTGCTGAAAAGTCTTCTCAATGACCCACCGCCGCCGCCGCCGCCGGCAGTGCCCGAAATTGATCTGGCCAATCCGGAGATCGCGAAGATGACGCTGAAACAACGCCTCGAGGATCACCGGAACCACGAGGCCTGCATGTCCTGCCACGCGAAGATCGATCCGTGGGGGATCGCCCTTGAAAACTACGATGCCCTGGGGCGTTGGCGCGATCAGATCGAAGGGAAACCTGTTGACGCCACAAGCCGGCTGTTCAACGATGAACCGTTGAATGGTATGGACGGCTTAAAACGATTTCTGTTGATGAACCGCCAAGACCAGTTCGTTCGGGCCATCACGCACAAGATGACCGTGTATGCCCTCGGGCGGCCTCTGACGTTTGCCGACCGGGCGGGCGTTGAAGCCATCGCCGCCAAGGTCCGCAAGGATGGCGACGGGCTGGCCACGCTTGTTAGGCATGTGGCCTCCAGTGAATTATTCCTTTCAAAATGAACCCGCATTCGACAGCGATTCTGAGCCATCTGGATCGGCGCCGCTTTCTCATCGGTAGCGGTTGGGCCTTGGCACTGCCTTTGTTTCAATCCCTCTCCGCCACCAGCGCGCAGGCCGCCCAGGGTCGCACCAACCCCAAACGCCTGGGATGCTTTTACTTTCCCGACGGCGTTCCCATGCCGCTCCCGGAGGACCCGGCCTACCAAGACTGGGCGTGGTTCCCCCACGGCAACGGCCGCGACTTCAAATTCACGAAGTGCATGGAGCCGCTGGAGCCGCTGCGGGATGAGCTGACCGTGCTGTCGGGTCTCTCGCACCCAGCCGGGCGCGTGGTTCATGGGCACAACAATGCGGATCAGTTTTTGACCGGGGCCGCAACCGGCACGGGCGACATGGATTACCAAAACTCGATCTCGCTCGATCAGTTCTACGCGGGACACGTTGGCGACAAGACCCGGTTCGCTTCTTTGGTGATGTCAACGGACGGCGGCACGGGCACGGCCCGCGGTGCTCACACGATTTCCTTCGACCGGAATGGTCGGGCGATTCCCGCCGAGGACCGGCCCAAGAGGATCTTTGACATGCTGTTCGTCAAGAACGACGCCGATGCGACCCGCCGGCTCGCACTCAGCCAAAGCGCGCTCGACGACCTCCTGTCAGACGCGCGGCGGTTGCGACGGCGGCTCTCGACGGAGGACCAGGGGAGCCTTGATGAATACCTGCAATCCGTCCGCGATGCAGAGATCCGGGTGCAAAAGGCGAAGCAATGGATCCAGATGCCGCTCCCGCAAGTAAACGCGGATCATCTTAATCTGGAAATCACGCCCGACGAGCCCCGGCAGTATTTGCAGACGATGTTCGAATTGATCTACCTGGCGTTCAAGACCGATTCCACTCGTGTGGCGGCATACCAGATTGGACGGGAGAACGCCATTGGGATCAGCGACCGCTTGTCTCGCGCCATCGGCTTTCCCGCCGCTCACCAGTTATCCCACGAGACCAAGCAGCCGGACGGCTGGAAGAACTTTGGAACCTACTGCCGGTTTCTCAATGAAGAATACGGACGGTTCGTCATGCGATTGAAGAACACCCCGGAACCTGCGGGCGAAGGCACGCTGCTCGACAACACGTTGCTGCTGTTTGGTTCCGCGTCCAGCGCCTTTCATCTTTCGCGCAACTACCCCTTGATCCTCGCCGGGGGCAGGAACATGGGCGTCGCGCACGGCCGCTATTTGAACCTGGCTGGAAACAAAGCGCAGGCCGGTGGCTGGAAGCCCGGAGACCCGGAGCCGTGGACGGAGCAGGCTACCCATCAGGATCGCCCTCTATCCAATCTCTTCGTCTCCATGCTTCAACGTCTCGGCGTCGAAACCGGGTCATTCGGAGACAGCTCGGGCAAACTTGACGGGGTTTGAGGGGGCACAGGTTCCGGCGCTCAAACGTTCACCGG
>CANLCA010000262.1 GCA_947487925.1 Verrucomicrobiales bacterium
AATAATCCCCCAGGATTTCGTGTCGTTTCTCCCCCTACGATAGCCACTCCGTAGGTTGAAGCGAGGCTTCGAATTCCTTCGTACAGCATTTCCAGATCTTCAACCCGGTAATCGTCTGGCAACCCCAGAGTGACCAGTGCCGCGCTCGGCCGTCCCCCCATGGCCGCCACGTCGCTTAAACATCGTCCCAAGGCTTTGTGACCTACCCTGCCGAAGCCCGCCTCCCGAGTGAAGTGGACCCCCTCGACAACAGCGTCGGTCTTAAAAAGGAGTTCTTGCCCTGGCACACCGAGATCCAGCACCGCACAGTCATCCCCCGCGCCGATGGAGACATGGCCGTTCGATTCGAGCCCCCGGGTGAGGCGTTCGATGAGTTCAAATTCGCTCAGTTTCATGAGTCCATCACCAGCAACCACACAAAATTGGCCGCGTTGAACAGACTGTGTGTGAGCATCGGTGCCAGCAGCACGCCCGTTCGCTCGTAAAGCCCTGTCAGCAATATCGCAAAGAAAGACAAAGGAACAAAGGTGACCAAACTCCCATGGAAGGCCCCAAACAAAAGTGAAGTCCCCCAGAACGCAACCCTCGGATAGCCCAACTGCCGTATGGATGGGAAAAGGACGCCTCGAAAGAGAAATTCCTCCACCACCGGGGCAATCCCGATCGCCACAGCGGCAAAGTAGAGGCGCTGAGCCCAAGACGAGGTGGATTGCAACGTCTTGACGGCAGGCTGCGGCTCAGGATGCATGCTGAACCATTCCATGCATTCCGCCGACAAGTTCCCCAGCAACATCGCCAGGGGCAGAGCCACAATCACCGTGACAACCGCCATTCCGAGGGCCCCAAAACGCCCGTGATCCCACCATCCCACTGCCTCGCGCCAACTCAGCTCATGCTCCTTCAGAAACCTGTGGATGAGAAGCAATGCGGCCCCTTGGAAAGCCAGATTGCCAACGAGAAACATCACAAACTTGAGTCCCGACGTCGTTTCCTTCCCCTTGCCTGGATCTAGTAGCGCAAGCACGGAACCGCCCATCCCCAAGCACAGAAATAGCCAGAGAAAAAGCTTCAGTATTGATTCCAACTTCCAAGTCCGCAAATGGGCCATGACGCGGGGCAGCCTATGGAAACATCGATGTCAGGCAAAGGAAAAGTCGCACCCCTTCCGCGAAGCCGCGTCAAACTTTGGTAATCTCGCCTCCCAACGCCGAGGGCTTCACCGCCGAGAAGACCCGCGCTCAATCGATTCTCCCGTCTGTGATCACTCGATGGGAGTGGCCTACCAGGCAACCGGACCGTGTTCAGTTCGATGGTTGTGGGGTTGCGAAATTGCTTGCCGCCGCGGTTGTGCAACGCATAGTCATTTGAAGACGCTGTGGGACGTTCAAATTTCTCGGCGACCGACTGATGAGCCAATTTGAGCTTGTCGCGAAGAGCCGAGTCGTGGTTTTCTCTGAGGCTCGTGCCTGGAAGTGAAGAGACGGAGTGTTGAGTCGAAAAACAGCCGCCCGCGTCTTGATCTGCAACCTATTGCGGAATAAGTCGTTGTGCCAATGTAGCTCAGTGGTAGAGCAACGGTTTCGTAAACCGTAGGTCGTCGGTTCAATCCCGACCATTGGCTCCATCTTAACTCTTTTTATATCAATTAGTTACAGATTAGTTCACGAGCTTCCATCGACAGAGATACCATGCAGGAAAGCGCAAAAATAGGCACGATTAGGCACTCAAAATGGTAGAAAAGTGATAGCCTAAGAAACAGCTCTCTCTCAAAGGCTAGAGTGAACGATGTTTGCCGTGAGTTCCGCGAGACGGACATGAAAGACGAGTCACTCCGGTTCGTGTGAAGGTGGGAAGGTGCGCCACGGGCATTTCTGTTGCGGCGTTCTGGCGTGAGAACTCATTCCACGGAAACCCAATATCCCGGAGATTTGCTCAATCATTGATCGTGCCAGGGAGGAAAGGCCCGATTTCTTCCGGTTCGATGTCCCTTGGATATGCATCGGTGTTTCGTGATGGACGCAGGGACGGGACCCCTTTGCGTGACGCGGGGGTCGGAGCTAACTCCAAAAGCACACGCTCTCCTTCGATGACGGCTGCCATGGCATGGCCGATTCGTTCCAACTCGCCGGCAGAGGCGCCGGAAATCTTCCCATCGAGCGCGGTGCGCAGTCTCGTGAGCACGGCGAGATTATCAATCAAATGCGCCTTATCGCGGTCGCTCCACCATGATCGGTCTTCGACCGGCTGGGGTGTCCCAGGCAACACGGGCGAACCAACCAGTTCTTGGAGCGCGGCTACTTCACGCTGACGACGCAGGCGAACCCAGCCCTCGCGGCGGCTTCGGCCTTCAATCGTGGAAAGGCGCAGACCATGACGCTGGGCCAGTTTGGCCAGTGACCCATCCCCCGCAACATATTCACTCCGAACAGTTTCCCAGAGTCGGGGCGGGCGTGGTACGGGTTTCGGACGAGGTTTATTGCTTTGGAATAAGCGTTTCATTTGGACCTTTTCTGGCTGCGAGTAGAAAGCCGATCAAATGCTTGTCGTCCGGCCGGGTGTTTGACGATGGCATTCAGGCCGATGAGCAGACTTGCGATGGTTGATCGATCAGCGCCTTCAAACTCACCCGCGAGAACTTGCCGGGCAATGTGGATCCAGGGTCCGCAGTCAGAAGGTAAGCGGAGTGATCTGACTTCGATCAACACCATGATTTCGGGTTTGTTAGCACGGATCGCGGTTTTCAGTTCTGACGGGCAGTTCCGCGGCAACATCGTTCGCAGTTTGTCGCCCGCAAGTGTGATCCGACCACCGATGGCATTCACCTCGGAAACGGTTTCGATGGCTGTTTTCATACGAATTCCTCCTCAAGAATGTGGTCGTCAGGAACCTCACTTTGACCAGTCTCTTCACCGGAATGAGTGGTCACCTCATCCCCAGGGGGGTCTTGATCCGGAACAACGGAACAAGGCCCGTCTTTATTGGTCGGAATGGCATTTTCAGACCGGAACAGAGATCGGTCTTGTTCCGTTTCAAAAAGTGGACTTTGACCAATGGTACCAGCGGTTGTTCCGCTTGTTCCGCTTTGAGGACCCTCCGGAGTGGTTTGTGGAGACAAATATCGCTTCCAAGCGTCTGAAAAGTCATCTCGGGAGTAACCGTTCGCAGTTTCAGATGACGAGAGTCGGATCTTCCGCGATCTGATGCCGAAAGGTTTGAGTAGGTTCGCCAATTTGTTTGGATTGATTGGATCTCCGTGTCGGATTTCACGCCACGGACTCTCGTCGTAGGCCGATAGCTTTGTGCAGATCATCACAGATGGCATTGAATGTTCCTCAGACGCCTCAAATATTCGGTAGATGTCCGCCAGAAGGCGTTCACCTAGGCTCCCGGTGGATACGCCGGAATCCTCACCGGAAAGACTCAGGGCGGCTGCTCGCGCTATTCGAGGCCATTCCCCACCCACGGCGTCGGCGATCGCTAAGAGCGGCTCCCAGACGTCAGCCGCGCGGTCGTTTAGCTCAGGTGGAAGCTCAGGTCTCGCGTTCGTTAATACGTCGGCGTGATCGTCCGCCCAGCGTCGGCATTTCTGGCGTAACGGATCAGGATCGAACTCCCGTCGCCTGAATCGAGCGCATGACTCTCCCGGGCCTTTCCTTCGCATCGGGATGACGATGCAACGGTCCGTTAAGGTTTCAGCAAGCTTGCCGATGCCGGAAAAGACCTTGGGACCGAACACAGAATATTTGCGAGGCTCGAAGTCCGTGGTTCCACCGTCGCGAACCTCAACACAGCGCAGCACGAAAGCCTCCGATCGGTTATTGCCAGCGTTGAGCATGCCGCGCAGTTCTGGCTTAGCCTTAAAGAACGTATCAACCTCATCGATCAGCAGCGTTGGGGACTCACTGTCGAGCAACCGAAATACCGATGCCTCGGAAACGTTCGAGCAGGGCATGGCTCGATCGACAAGCCCAGCCATCAACCGGAGGATCAGGCTTTTCCCGCAGCGCCTCTCGGGACTCGAAATGTTCAAGTAGGGCGCGGAGTCGAAATACTCGGCAGCGTATGTCAGAAGGATGAAAAGCGCCATTGCCTCAGGGGAGTGCCTCGGCAGGACAACGTAGTGGAGCAATGTGTTCCTGATCTCACGCAAGAGTGCGTCGCCGTCCACGGGGTCCGCCCACGGCTCAGCGGGGGCTCGCTCGAACAAGCTTTCAGCCTCACGGGGTGCTCCTTCACCACCGGACGCCTTGCTTGGGTCTGGATCGTTGACAGTATCCCCCGAATTCTCTGTGGCCTCGCGGTTTCGCTCAGATGCTTCTCGTTGCAAATTAGTCCGCTCTTGTTCGACGGCCTTTTTGAACGCCGAGCGTGAGATCCCGAGGGTTCCCTCTGCAAATCGCACAATCCGATCGTGGGCCAAGGGTTCCCGCACAGAAGTGGCCGTTTTCACAATGCGGCGCTCAATCTTCGTCCGGTCGGCACCTACGGTTGCTTTGATCCCAATAGCCTCACGTTCCAGTAGTTGTACGGCTAACGCGTCAACTCCAGATTTAACGTCAATCCTCTCGGCTGACTCAGCCAACTCAGCCCAGAACGCGGTGAACTGATCCCCCAGCTTCTCGCGGCAATCGTCGATCCCCTTCCCGGGGCCGTTGACTGGGATCCGTGGAAGCACAACGGGAACTGCAACAGCGTTGGCAAGAAACCAGGCGTTGCGCGAGAACTCGTAATTCGTGGCGGTGTCGCTATCCCCAAGAAACAGAATCCGCTCGGGTTTCGCAGCGGCGATGGCCTCGGCGATCCCGTCCAACAAATGAGGTTTACCGTCGGCGTCCTTCGCGTAGGTCCCAAAACTCGGCAGGCCAATGGCTTTGATGCCGCAGTCGATCAGTGCCAAGGCCTTAAATTCCCCTTCGACGATTACCAGAACGCCCCCGGTCTCCATCGTGGACAGTTGCGGCGGGATGTAGGCGCGGGTCCCGCTCCCAGGGGCCTGGTAGTATTTTTGCCCCCCGGCACGCTCCTTTGGCAGTCGGTAACGGCAGAACTCGGTTCGACTGCCTTGAATGTCGTGATATGGGATTTCGATGGAATCCGGCTCCGGGGCGTCGCAGAAGCGAATCCCAGCGGCCTCAAGCATCGCAGCCCTGATACCCGGGCGCTCAGGGATGATTGGAGGTTTCGCGTTCATACGTCCTTCACGACTCCAATTTGGCGAGGGCGGCGATGAGGCTGGATTTCCGATAGAGGCGTCGCCGACCCAGCCGGATCTGACTGAAGAGACGTTTCGCG
>CANLCA010000263.1 GCA_947487925.1 Verrucomicrobiales bacterium
AACGTGGGGTGCGAGTTGTCGAGTTGGTCGACACTGGTTCGCATGACAATTGGGATTCGCACGGGGACATGGAAACGCACCGGCCAAAGGCGCTGCGAGTGGACAGGGCTGTTGCCTCTCTTCTTGGGGATCTTAAACAGCGAGGGTTATTGGAGGAAACAGTGGTTGCCATTTGCACTGAATTTGGTCGCACTCCATGGAGCGATGGCGGCAATGGGAAGGGTCGAAACCACTATGCCAAAGCTTTCTCCTGTTTACTCGCCGGCGCTGGGGTGAAGGGGGGCGTGGTTTACGGCGAGACGGACGAATACGGGGCGAATATCGTTTCGGATCCGTGTCATGTGCATGACTACCACGCCACGTTGCTGCATTTGCTTGGCTTGGACCACGAACTTCTCACCTACCGCTACGGGGGGCGGGACTTTCGTCTGACCGATGTTGCGGGTCATGTTTTGGGCCGGGTTCTCACCTAGTAGAGTTTATGCAAAGAAAAGTGGCTTTTGCAATCGCGGCGCATCCTGACGACATCGAGTTCCTGATGGCTGGCACATTGTTGTTGTTGCGGGATGCAGGATTCGAGATCCACACGTTGAACCTTTCCAGTGGAAACTGCGGCAGTCAGACGCGCAAGGCGGCTGATGTGAGGCGAATCCGGCGTTTGGAAGCGATCGAAGCTGCCCGCGTGATGGGGGCTCATTTTCATCCAGGCTTCGCGGATGACTTGGAGATATTCTACGATGAGGAGAGTCTGCGGCGTGTGGCCGCGATAGTGCGGGAGGTTCGTCCCACGGTGGTTCTGACACATTCGCCCCAGGATTACATGGAAGACCACATGAATACATCCCGACTAGTTGTGACGGCTGCTTTTGCCAGGGGCATGCCGAATTTTGTGACAAATCCCCGGCGAGCGATCACGGAAGGCGATGTGACTATTTATCACGCGATGCCTCATGGACTGCGGGACGGGCTTGGCCAACCTGTCGCCGCCGAGTTTTTCGTGGACATTACCTCCACATTCGACACGAAACGGGCAGCTTTGGCCGCACATGCCAGTCAAAAGGAATGGTTGGATGTGAGCCAAGGCATGGGTTCCTACCTTTTGGCAATGGAGGAATCCTCTCGCGAGGTCGGGAGGATGTCAGGAAAATACTCTTTCGCCGAAGGCTGGCGGAGGCATTCGTCCATCGGGTTTTGTACCAGTGAAGCCGATCCAATCCGCGAATACTTGGCCGCTTGTTGCGTCAATCGCAAGCGGGTCCGGAATCGGGGATAGGAACACCTCAGCGCCAAACAAACCCGGAAGCAACTTCGCGGTGAAGATTTTTGTTGGAATCCGCGATGCGCCGAGCCATCACTTGGGCGATGGCATAAAGAATGGGGCCCGCGAGGTTCGAGAGTTCGCGGATCATCAACAAGAAGGACTCCGCGGAAAGCCTAAGCAGGCGCGAATTTGTTCCCACGACCACATCGGCGGACCTCGGGCTGTGGGTGAACATCGCCATCTCGCCGAAGAACTCTCCCGCCACGATAGCGCCCACCGTTGTGTCTTGCAACCCCACGATGAGACGGGCTCTCAGCTCTCCGCTCAAGAGGAAGAAGATGGCGTCGCCCGGGTCCCCTTTCTTAATGAGAACTTCTCCGGGGGCGCACTCCACGTATTCACAGAACCGAAAGAACTGATCCAACTGGGCGTTGGAAAGGGCATTGAAAATCTTGAACTGGCGCACCTCATCGGCGGTGTAAGCGTTACCAGCGTCGGACTTTTTCTTAAAGAAGGTCGTGGTGTTTCCAGTATGGAAAAACTGGTATAATTCTGGTATGTCCTTGGCCTGCCGCCATGTGTTTTCTTGTTCCGTGTGGAGCCAAGTTCCACTCACGACTCTTTGGTCCTCCACCCATTGGATGAGAGTCATCAGGTCCACGGGGCCATAGACGAGATTGTCCGCAGCCCATACTTTGTAATGATACACGCCGTCGTCGCTCATGAATGAGAAATGAGTTTAAACTGGTTGGACGCTCAGTTCAATTCAATACCCAAAATTTGCAAAATACGCTCCAGGTCGGCATCGCTAAAGAACTTGATTTCGACGGAACCTTTTCCTTGGTTGTATCGCAACCCTACTTTGGTTCCTAGCCGCTGTTGGATTTTAGTCGCCAGATCGGCGATATGTGCGTTCTGGGGCCGCGCCTGGAAGGATGAGCGGGTCTTGAGCATCCCGGAGGTGGCTTCTTGCTGCATCGCCGCGATCAGGAGTTCGGTTTGACGGACGTTGAGGCCTTGTTTAAGAACTCTTTCGGCAGCCAGCGTTTGTTCGGTCCCGGTGACGAGGCCTAACAGCACTTTTGCGTGTCCTACCGAGAGGCGACCTTCGCGGACGTGAACCTGAAGTTCGCTGGGAAGCCGCAGCAAACGAAGAGAATTGGCGACGGAGACCCGGCTTCGCCCAATTTTGGTGGCCACGTCCTCTTGGCGAAGGCTGAATTGTTCGATCAACTGCGAGTATCCTTTGGCTTCCTCGATTGGATTGAGGTCCTCACGCTGAAGGTTCTCGATCAGCATCCACTCGAGAACCGTGGTGTCGTCCGCTTGTCGAACAATGACGGGGACCTCTTTGAGGCCGACTATTTGGGAAGCGCGCCAGCGGCGCTCTCCAGCGATCAACTCGAAATGATCGTCTCTCTTGCGAACGACGAGGGGTTGGATGATGCCTTGCTCCCTGATGGAGTCGGCCAGTTCCTGAAGCGACTCCAGGGGAAAATCGCGTCTCGGTTGCAGTGCACCAGGTCGCAGCTTTGTGATCGGCACAACCAGCACTCCATCGACACTTGTGGTGTCTTGAACAGTTGCGGCGGGGGAGGGCTGCGGAAGCGGCGGTGGCTCTGGGGGTGGTTTGCTCGCGAAAGGTTGTTTCGTCAGCAACGCCCCCAATCCCCGTCCTAGGGCTGATCTGGACATGTCCCAACAGTGAGTAATGCCAACCCCGATGTCAAAAGTTCTGTGACGAAACTCCGGAAAGGAGTGCGAAAGGGCCCGAGAACCCATGTCAGAGGTTGTGGAACGCTGAGTGTGCTTCGATCTGAAGGACCGGCGAGGGTCGCTTGGAAATCGGGTTCTCCGTGAAATGAGAGACGGCGAGTGCTTGGCGCCAGTCTTCGATCAGGGACAACACTTCCGACAGGTCCAGATCCTCGAAACGGGAGGGGTAGAGGCGCATATTCGACTCGGCTAACTTAAAAAGGGCGTCCGCAGGTTTGAGCCGGTTCTTTTGCAGATGCACAAACGCGCCCGCAAGTTGGATCAAACCTTTGTAAAACGCACCGCGCGACCCTTCGCGCTCTCGGAGCCATTGATCCTCAAGAACATCGTGAGCCTCATAATACAGGCTTTGGTTGAAACAATGAAAGTAACCCAGATAATGAGGGCTGTGCCTGCCATCAGGTGATACTTTCAAAAGTGCGGTGATTTTCTCACTTTTCTTGCTCACGTGAAATGCGGGTGTCTGGGGTGGAGTCGCCTGCGCAGTCGCGCTCAGGCGATCAGGCTGAGGATCATTCAATCTCGCCGAACCTCCTCAACCAGGAGAGAGGAGAGCGCAAGACAAAGGGCGTCGTATTGGTTCAAGGAATTGTAGGCCTGCGCGGAAACTCGCAAGAGCCGTTTTGGAAAAGAGGGCCATGGGATCACAGGAACTTCGATCTTGTGCCGCGAGCGGAGAGCTTCCTGGAGGGAGTCGATGTACAGAGGAGAGGTTGGTTTTGACTCGGACCTGGCGTCGGGAATGGGGACAGCAGCGAGTGAGCCGATCATGGATTCAGGCGCAGGCAGAGCCACCTCGAGGGTTTCGCAGAGCTTTGCGCGTGCGGCCAGCGCGAGAGACCTGTTTCTGGCCATCAGGGCTGGCCACCCTCCCGGCAAAAGGGACCCCATAAACTTCAGAGCGTGGGGAACCGCAAGGAAGGCCGACGGATCGTGCGTTCCTGGCCATGCAAATTCAATCAGGTAACGGGAACGATCTGTCCTTGGGGAATTCGCGCCATGGCTGATGACGGTCGGTCTGATGCTCGATTGGTGGGTTTCATTGACGACCAAAAATCCCGCTCCTTTTGGGGCGCAGATCCATTTGTGGCAATTGGCTGAGTAGAAATCTGGAGCCCAGTCGTCCAGTGACAGCGGGATCATGCCTGGGGCATGCGAGCCATCCACCAGCACGAGGACTCCATGATGCCGAAGGAGGCGAATGATTTCGGGGATGGGCATCACCAGACCCGTCTGGCTTGTGACATGATCTACTAAAGCGAGCTTGGTCCGCGGTGTGAGAGCGTTTTGGATAGCCTCAGTGATCTGGGCTGGATCCGTGATTGGAAAGGGTAACTCGACAACGACGACGGTGGCTCCCCAAAGTTCTGCCACATGGTTGAGGACATTCCGGCAGGCATTGTATTCCTGGTTCGTCACGAGCAGCTCGTCCCCAGGTGAGAACCTTAATGAGCGAAGAACCGCATTGATTCCCGTGGTGACATTTTGGACAAAGACTAGTTGTTTTGGGTTCGCGCCGATGAATGAGGCGAGCGCGCCTCGGGCCTCGTCCAGAAGCGGTTCCAGGTCTCGCACAAGGAAGTCGATGGGCTCACTCTCCAAACGCGCTCTATAGGAGTCTTGGGCGTCCCGCACGGGTTTCGGGCAACTCCCGAAAGAACCATGGTTCAAGAACGTGATGGTTGGATCAAGAGTCCACACATGCGAGGGTTCTATGGCGGCCGCGAAGTTCGGCGGCGCCTGCTGGGTTTGGGCGTTGGACCGAGTGTCCGTGGTGTCCGTGGCGTGCATCGTTTGCGGCAGCCTAATTGTTGCACCGCTGCAAGTGAAGCGTGAAAAGGTACTGCGAGGTCTGGTGTTCGTGAATCCCGCTGAACTCTCTTCGGCGGACGACACAGGAAGTTTCAGTCCAGGTGCGCGGCTATCTCAGCGCGCAGGCGCTGCGGGCGCGTGTGCAATCAAATCTGCCGTTTCGTGGCAAACGCGCTAGCGGGGTTCTCCACCAGGAGCCTTCGGATCAGCGTTTCGCTGCCGGTCGATTTCCGAAAGGCGGCCAGGAACACATCATGGATATAATTGAAATCGCGTAATTCGCCCCCATTTTCCTGGCCCACCCAATACCAGCCATTATCGTGGGAAAGAAGCAATCGATTGGCATGTTTCAGGGTCATGGCTTCGACAAGTTTTAGATGCTGTTCGAGTGGCCGTCGGCTGATAGCGTCGAAGGACACCCAGGC
>CANLCA010000264.1 GCA_947487925.1 Verrucomicrobiales bacterium
CATCCTTCACGGAAGTCATGATGATGCAGTCCTGGCCATCTTCCCAATTGGCGGGCGTGGCCACCTTGTGTTTGGCGGCGAGTTGGAGGGAGTCAATGACTCGGAGGATTTCTGCGAAATTGCGCCCCGTGGAAGCGGGGTAGGTCAGGGTCAGCTTGATCTTTTTGTCCGGACCGATGATGAAGACGGACCGGACCGTGAGGGTGTCGTCCGCGTTGGGGTGGATCATGTCATAAAGATTCGCGATGGTGCGATCCGGATCCGCAATCACCGGGAAATTGACAGTTGTGTTCTGGGTTTCATTGATGTCCCCGATCCAGCCATGATGATCAGGTAAGGCGTCGACACTGATGGCGATGCATTTGACTCCCCGTTTTTGGAACTGTTCCTTGAGTTTCGCAACGGTGCCCAATTCTGTGGTGCAAACCGGGGTGTAATCCTTCGGATGTGAGAAAAGGACTCCCCAGCCGGTTCCCATCCATTCGTGGAACTGAAGACTGCCTTCGGTGGTTTCCGCTTTGAAGTCGGGTGCGATATCGCCTAGGCGCAGTGGCATAAATGACGTCGTGAAAGTGTGTTGTTAATGGTTCGGGTCCAGTTGTGTTTGTTCCGTTTCACCTGCCAGGACATGTCGGATCGCAACCGCCAGGCAGGACAGAGAGAGGACTATAACTCTGGTTGGAAAAGGTTCAACTCAAGTTTCGATGGAACGGCCCCTTGACCGTTGGGCGGATTGTTGAGACAGATAACACGATGAAGGCATTGCTTGTTGGGTCGGTTTTTTGTCTTGGGACACTCGCAACGGCGTTGGCTAAGGATGGCACGTTGCACACGTTTATAAAGACCCAGTTAAGCGATCAGTTTTGGGGTGAAGGCGCGCACCTCGGGGATTTCAATCGCGACGGGAAGGGGGATGTCGTTTCCGGGCCTTATTGGTGGGAGGGCCCCGAGTTCAAGGTTCGACACCAATTTTATCCTGCAACCAAAACATTTACGCGGAAGAAGGCTGACGGTGGACAGGAGCAGGTTGCCGGGTTCGAGGGTGCGCTGGGAGTGAACAACGCCTATTCCGACAACTTTTTCTCATTCCCATACGATTTCAACAGCGACGGATGGCCGGATGTTTTGGTTCTGGGTTTTCCAGGGGATATTTCTGCGTGGTATGAAAATCCTCGTGGCGGGTCAGGCATGTGGAAGAAGCACGTGATCTTGAAGACGACCGACAACGAGTCTCCAACTTTTGTGGATATCACGGGTGATGGCAAACCCGAGATCGTCTGCAATTCCGGGGGTTATTTTGGTTACGCCGAACCGGACTGGAAGGATGCGACCAGGCCGTGGGCCTTTCACGCCATCACGCCGAAAGGGTCGTGGCAACGGTTTACCCATGGATTGGGCGTCGGCGACGTCAACGGGGACAAGCGACTGGACGTTCTCGAAAAGGATGGTTGGTGGGAGCAGCCTCGTTCGTTGGCGGGGGATCCTGTTTGGGTGTTCCACGCGGTTTCATTCAGCCCTGGAGGAGGCGCTCAGATGTTTGCCTACGATGTGGATGGAGACGGGGACAACGACATCATCACCAGCCTCGCGGCCCATGGTTATGGGCTCGCCTGGTACGAGCAGGAAAAGGTGAATGGAGCCGTCACATTCAAACCGCACGTTTTCATGAACAAGGAGGCTGGTGAGAATAGGTATGGAGTTCATTTTTCACAGCTCCACGCGCTGGATCTTGCGGATATCGATGGCGATGGGTTGAAAGACATTGTGACTGGAAAACGATTCTGGGCTCACGGCCCTAAGGGCGATGCCGAACCTGGAGCGCCGGCCGTTCTCTACTGGTTTAGATTGGTGAGGAACAGGGATAAGAGTGTGGAGTTTGTACCGCATCTGATCGATGACGACTCGGGAGTCGGAACCCAGGTGGTGGTAGGTGATGTCAACGGAGACAAGCGTCCCGACATCGTCGTAGGGAACAAGAAGGGGACTTTCATTTTCACGCACCAAACCAAGAGGGTGGGGCGGGTTGAGTGGGAAAAAGTCCAACCAAAACTTTTGGGAAAATGAACGAACTGCGCGTCATACGCGATTGCGGGAGAGACCGCCGATGAAGCCCGGGCTGCCTGGTCAGGGGTGGGAGGGGGACTTGACTCGGCGGAGCTTTCTCGCGACGAGTGGGGGTATGGTGGCCTCTCTGGTAATGGTTGGGCAACCTGCCGTAACAACCACTCCGGAGCCAATCATCGACATCCACCAGCACACGAATTACAGCGGCCGCAGCAATGCGCAGTTGGTAGCGCACCAGCGGGCCTTGGGGGTTTCCAGGACGATTCTGCTCCCGGCGGGTCGCCTTTATGGTCTCGATGCCCGATGCGGTGGCAATCAAACGGTGATGGAACTGGCGCACGAATATCCGCAGGAGTTTGTCTTTTTTGCCAACGAAGTGGCCGATCTTCCCGAGGCTCGGGAGGAGGTTGAGAGATATCTCAAACTGGGAGGAATTGGCATTGGCGAACAAAAGTTCAACGTCGAATCCGACTCGGCTTTTCTTGATGTGATCGCCAGCATCGCGCGGGAATTTCACGTGCCCGTGTTGATGCATTTTCAATTTGGCACCTACAACACAAGCATTGAACGATTCCACAAGACTCTGGAAAAATACCCCACAGTCAATTTCATCGGCCATGCGCAGACTTGGTGGGGTAACATTGACAGGAACCATGACCAGACCGCGCTGTATCCCACCGGAAGGGTTGAGCCGGGAGGGATCACAGACAGACTTCTCCGGGATTATTCGAACATTTACGCCGACATGTCGGCCGGATCAGGATTGAACGCTCTGCTGCGTGATGAAGCGCATGCGGTCGCGTTCATGGCTCGCCATCAGGATCGGCTTTTATTTGGGACCGATTGCAATGACGTTATCGGCAGGGGGCCCGGATGTCAGGGAGCGCAGACCCTTGCAGCCATCAGGCGGCTAGCTCCTGAGAAGAGGGTTGAACGCAAGGTTCTTCACGAGAACGCCCGACGTTTGTTCCGGTTCCCCTGAGTGGGGGGTATGAGTTTTCAGGGGCCACCTCGTTTGAAAAGAGGAGGCTTTGCTTTCCGGTGAACGGCGTCAATCAGGGTGAGAGGGAGGTTGAGACGGGCCGACCGGAATCCTCCAGGGCGTCTGCTGACGGCTCGTCGGAAAATGTGATACCCCTCGTTTCAACTTCAAGGCAGTAAGGCTTTCGATGCCCCCCCGGGAAGTGCCGATTTGGAAGGTTTCTCCGCGACTCTCCAGGAGTCTGGAAGATCTTTCTTGGTATCCGAAAGGATCTCGAGAACAGCCTGTTTCGACTCCTTGTGGAGACGCGCATAATCCGGGGAAGAATCTTCGCCTGACAACACTTCGTGGAGTCTTTTGTAGATTTGAGTTTTGAGATTCGGAGGGAGTTTCTCGAAGGACTCGGAGTAAATGAGGTAGCTGCAGGGATATTTGAACAATCGGGAATGCAGATCCAGGTCGCGCAGTGACCGTCCGTGCCGATCTTTCGGGCCGCGCGAGGAAAACTCATGGGCGAATCCAATAGCCCCTTCAATTCTCGCGGTCAGAGGGGCTTCCTCACAGAACAGCAGATATTTCAGAAAGGAACTGATCTTGGTCTTGAGATAGTTCAGATGCCCGTATTGCTCTTGGGCTATTGTGGCTTCGTAGGCGAGTCGAGCTAGAAAATTGTGCATGTGCGCCTGATGTTCAAAGAGCATCAGTGCGACGATGTCGCTGCTGCCACGCGCGTAGCGGGAGGCGTCAAAAAAACGGGCCAGATCCGTGAGGTTGCCGAGGTGATTCGGTTCTTTGATCTGTTGCTCAAACGCTTCTTTCCCCATGAGATTTCCACGATGAACCTGGGCTCCGTGTTTTCCCGTGACATACCACCCTCCCCAGCGATCAGAGAGAGGGGTTCGATGGTTGATCTGGGAAATGCCCGTCGCAAGATCGATGACGCCGGATTCGTCGGTTTCAAAGGAACGCACCAAATGTCCGGGCACGCCCATTGTCCTGGCCGACGCATGGCACTCGAGGCACTGGTCATTTCGAGAGAACTTGGGGGTTCTCACTTCTCTCTGCTCCAGGGTGTAAAAAACAGCGCCAAGCTTTGGGTCGGAAACGGCCACTTCAAGCAGTGGCGCTCCGGGGATGAATCCCACATAGGTTTCGTCGTTGAAAAACAGAGCTCGCGGATTCTGGGGCGAGATCCGTTCCCGTTGAAGGGAGGTCTTGGCAAACACCAGCATCTGAGACGAAGCGGGAACATCCAACTCCTTGAGCATGGAAGGGAGATAACCAAGTCTTGCGTCGTAGGTGAAAGAGGCCTCGCCGCTGTCCAGTCGCCTCTGCAGTCGTTCAATGGAGCTGTCCGCCTTCAGCCTGCCGTAGGCGATGGCATCATCCTCAAAGGGCATAAGATGTGTCGCTCCCTGGAAATCGTCGCCGATTCCTGGGGCTGATTGCAGGAAGAAACCAAGAGCCAGGACGATCATTGGACGGAGCCCCCTGAAGCCACCAGCGACGACGAGGCGTTGCCGGGTTGCGAGGGAATTCTTCAGCTGGACGAAGATGCCATCGCCTAGAGCGCGCCCAACCTCAACCAAACGCAGGACCGGCTTGGTGGCGTCAATTTGGAAACGGTGATTCACTAGGTCAGTGTAATGGATTCGATCAGGAAGGCGATGCATTTGGTTGACCGTATTTTGCCGCTTTCTGTTCCTGCTTTGCTGTCGGCACCACCGAACCATCGATCCTTTCGAAAGGGAATCCAGTCTTTGAATCGGCGCACTAAAAAGCTTGAGCACTCATGATTTATCTCTTGATCAATGCCGGGATTATTATAGGATCGACCGCGTACCAAAGGAGGTATTATGAAATCAATCAAGAGTCTATTCACACTATGTACTATCGTCGTTGCTCTAGCAACGAGTCTTCCAACATCCCGAGCAGCGGATTCAAGCATCAAAACGCCGCGAGCGGAGAAAGTTCGAACCATCCCGTTCAACGGGAAACTGATCTCTGTGAACGCGCAAGAGATGCTCTTCAAACTGCGTGGGAAAGAAAAAGCCCGCATCTTCCATGTCAACTCTGAGACGCGCATCATGAAGGATGGGCAACGGGCGACGCTCGCGGACATGAGGGACGGCGACATGGTTGGAGGGTCGGCTGTTCAACGCGCCGACGGAGAATTCGATGCCGTCTCCGTTCGTATTGGAACCTTGGGTGGAG
>CANLCA010000265.1 GCA_947487925.1 Verrucomicrobiales bacterium
AATATCCATCACCCGGAATTACGGAGAGACGGCGGCGGAGAAATCGAACGAATTGCTGCTGCACATGGGCATCGCCGTGGTGGGAGTATCGCTCCTGATTTTGCTGACGCTTGGCTGGCGCGAGTCAGGCATCGTGGCCATCGCGATCCCTTCCACACTGGCTCTCACGCTTTTGGTTTTCTACCTTTACGGTTACACGCTCAACCGCATCACGCTCTTCGCCCTCATCTTTTCCATCGGCATCCTGGTGGACGACGCCATCGTGGTGGTCGAGAACATCGTCCGGCATTTCCATCTGCCTCAGAACAGAGGGCGCAGCTGGCCGGTCATTGCCGTTGAAGCAGTGAACGAAGTCGGCAATCCTACCATCCTCGCGACATTCGCGGTGATCGCGGCGGTGTTACCCATGGGATTCGTGGGTGGGCTCATGGGCCCCTACATGCGGCCCATTCCAGTTGGATCGGGTGCAGCCATGTTCTTTTCCCTGGCCATTGCATTCATCGTGACACCCTGGGCTTCGATTCGCGTCCTGCGCTGGGGTAAAAAGTATTCATCCCTGACCGAAGGGACGGCAAGTGTCAGCAAAGAAAACGAGCATCACTCCCGGTTTGAACACGAGGAGGATTTTTTCACACGCATCTATCGCCGCGTCATGGTGCCGATGATTGCGCAGCGGAAGTGGCGTTATGTTTTCCTCGCGAGCATTGTCGGCTTGTTTCTCGGGGCCACGGCGTTGATGGGCATCGGTTGGGTGAAGGTGAAGATGCTGCCGTTCGACAACAAGAGCGAGTTCCAGATCATCCTCAACATGTCCGAAGGAAGCACGCTTGAGGACACCGCGCAGTGTGCGCGTGAGATCGCCGCTGCCGTCCGCGTCGAGCCTGAGGTGACGGACTATCAGATTTACACGGGCGTCTCGTCTCCATTCAACTTCAACGGGTTGGTGCGTCACTACTTCATGCGGCGGGGTGCAAACATCGCCGACCTTCAAATCAACTTGGTCTCCAGGGGGGAACGTCAGGCGCAGAGCCACGACATCGCTAAGCGAATCCGTCCGCGCATCACCGAGATTGCGGCTAAATACGGTGCCCGTGTTGCCGTGGCTGAAGTGCCGCCGGGTCCGCCCGTGCTGCAAACACTGGTCGCCGAGATCTACGGTCCGGACGAGGCGAGTCGCCTCGCTTTAGCGAACAAGGTTATCCGAGTGTTTGAGAGCACGCCCGGCGTCGTGGACACGGATTGGTATATCGAGTCCGATCAGCCGAAAGCGCGTTTCGTGATCGATAAAGAAAAGGCGGCGCTGAACGGCATCAGTGCCGCCACCATCTCTGAAACGCTGCGGATCGCCGTTGGCGGTATGCGGGTGGATTTGCTGCACGTCGCGCGTGACAAGGAGGACGTGGATATTTGTCTGCAACTGCCACGAGCCAGTCGCACCACGCCGGAGGAGTTGCTCGCGTTGCGTGTTCGTTCCGCCGCCAATCCAGTCGCGCCGCTTGTGCCGTTGCGTGAATTGATCAAAGTCGAGCAGACGGTCGTGGAAATGAGCATTTACCACAAGAATCTCATGCCTGTTACTTATGTCATCGGCGACGTGGCCGGGGTGGTGGAGAGCCCGGTTTACGCGATTTTGCAGATGAACAAGGCGTTGAAGGCACTCGACTCGCGCGAGTTCGGTGGCAACGGAGCGACGTTAGCAATTTACAATGCAGCCCAGCCTTTCACGGATGATACCCCTTCAGTGAAGTGGGATGGCGAGTGGCACATCACCATCGAAGTATTCCGCGATCTCGGCACGGCTTTCGCCGCTGTGCTGGTGCTGATCTTCATCCTGATGGTGGGTTGGTTCCGATCGTTCCTCACTCCGTTGATCGTGATGGCCGCGATCCCCTTTTCGCTCGTCGGCATCCTGCCTGCGCACGGATTGATGGGCGCGTTTTTCACGGCAACCTCGATGATCGGTTTCATGGCCGGGGCTGGAATCGTGGTCCGCAATTCCATCATCCTGGTGGATTTCATCGAGCAGCGTGTGGCCGAGGGGATGCCGCTCTCGGAAGCCGTTGTGGATGCCGGCGCCGTTCGTTTCCGTCCAATGCTGCTAACAGCCCTGGCGGTGGTGGTCGGGGCGTCGGTGATTCTCGCCGACCCAATCTTTCAAGGATTAGCGATTGCGTTGATGGCGGGGGAAATCGCGTCCTTGCTTATCAGTCGCATGGCAGTACCTGTGCTTTATTACATGGCTTACAACCGGGGAGCCGGTCAAGATCAACCCTAGCCGCCTGCGTTAGTATCCTCGGAACTCAGACGAGCGCCGCTGCTTCACTGCAGTTTAAGGCTTTAGGCTCAGTTGTTCCCGCCGCCTGCGAAAGACAGGGCTTCCTCGAGCCACGTATCAGCTCGGAGGACGGACTGTCGCTGCTTGAAGGCGATGCGTTGGGCATTGGCTTGGGCGATGCGGAACGCGGCGCGGGCCAGCAACCTCTTTCCGGGAAGGTTATGGCGCACTGCCGCGGCCAGTCGGCGCTGCAAGGCGGCAGGTAGGAATCTCTTCAATAGTTCGTCCTCAGCACTGACAAAGGCCTGGGAGCTGCCCGGGTCGCCTTGGCGTGCGCTTCGACCGAAGAGCTGGCGGTCGACCCGCCCGGACTCATGGCGTTCCGTGGCGATGACATGGAGGCCGCCGAGGTGCGCGATTTCCTTGCCCAGTTTGATGTCGGTGCCGCGACCCGCCATGTTCGTGGCGATGGTGATGTGTGCGGTCTCGCCCGCCATCGAAATGATAGAGGCCTCCTCGGCGTGCCGGAGGGCGTTCAGCAGCTGGAAGTGCAGCGTTCTGCCCTCGAGCAGCGCCGCGAGCTTTTCACTCGCAGCAACGCTCCGCGTCCCAACCAGCACGGGGCGTCCCGCCCGATGCACTCGCTCGATTTCATCCGCGACCGCGGCCCATTTGGAATCTTCGTCCCCGAACACCTTGTCGGGCATTTGTTCCCGAACGCACGGTTTATTCGTGGGGATTCGCACGACCGGCAGACCGTAGATCTGCCAGAATTCTTCGGTAGCCTCGGAGGCGGTCCCGGTCATGCCACAGACCTTGTGGAACAGGCGGAAGAACCGTTGAAAACTCATGCGAGCAATCGTTTCGGAGGGCGGCGAAATGGGGAGTAGCTCCTTGGCCTCGATGGCCTGATGCATGCCTTGCCGCCAGGTGCGCTGGGGCATCGGACGGCCTGTGAACTCATCCACGATCACCACCTTGCGATCGACGATGACGTACTGCTTGCCTTTCAGGAAAAACTCGCGCGCGTTCAACGCCTGCTTGATAAGTTCGTCTCGTCGAGCCATGCCTCGCCAGATTCCGGGGAGGGCACTGCATCGGTGCTCGATTTTTTGCCGCCCTGCGTCGGTCAACTCCACCTCGCGGTAACGGAGGTTGACATCATAATCAACCTTCGGCACGAGCGGATCACAAATCGAGTGGGCGATTTCGACAACCTCTTTCAGCGACTCGTTTTGTTTCTGGGCGGAAATGATCAGCGGCGTGACGGCTTCGTCAATCAGGACGCTGTCGGCCTCGTCAACGATGACGGTGTGGAGCCCGCGCATCACCAGACCTTCCTGGGCGGCGAGCTGGGGGCGGAGCATTTGTTTGACGAGGCGCCTTGAGGGTTCACGAACTTCGCCGACACTGATTCCGTCGCGGAGAAAGTCAGCCAGAAGCTCTTTGCTCGTGGTGTAGGTGATGTCGCATTGATAGCCATGGCGCCTTTCTTCGGGCTTCATCGGTCCGGTGACGTAACCCACTCGGACACCACAAAACTCGTAGAGCGCCTGAAGCCAGGTGGCGTCGCGGTGGACGAGGTAATCGTTGACCGTGACGATGTGGCAGGGGAGACGGGTCCAACCGGCGAGGACGGCGGCCAGGCCGGCCGTGAGTGTTTTCCCTTCACCCGTTGCCATCTCCGCCAGATAACCCTTGTGCAACGCGATGGTGCTGAGAATCTGGACCTGGAACGGACGCATTCCGAGCTGACGTTCTGAGGTCTCGCGGATGGCTGCGAGAGCCGAGATCAGAGCGCCGTCCAAATTGCGCCCGCCGCGCCGGAAAGTGTCGCGAAAACCGGAGAGCCGCTCCCGTAGTGCCCGCTCGCCGAGGTTCTTGCATTCGGCAGCCAAGCCTTCCACTTGCTCGACCATGTTCCACCAGCCTTTGATGACAGCGTCGCGGCGCCGGTAGGATCCGATCCATCGATTGACGAGGCCATCCAAACCCTTGTGGATGGGGACGGGAGGCTTGAACTGGATGCGCCGATAAATCTGGGTGGGAGTTTGCACCGTGGGCCTCGGGCTCAGAGTTGATACCGTTTTTGCAGAAGTTGCCTCAAGCTTCGCATCCAGCGGGGCAACAACGGTTCGTTGGGCAGCTCGAACCGAATTTTTCCGGCCCGGCCGTGCAGCAGGCTGACGTTGCCTGAAGACTTCAGCTCGGCGCGCACGCGGAAGAACGGCTCAACGGCCTTGCGTCCTTGGGGATCATCTGAGGCCACAGGGATCTCCCCCCCGCCTCCCCAACCGAGGGCAGCGGAGGGAAGCAATCGTTGTTCGCCGGGAATGACTTTGTAGCTGTTGATGACTAGGGGGGTGTTGGCCTGACCGAAAAGCCGGACCTCCGATCGAGTCAGGGCTGACAGGAAGAGGCGATCCGCATCTTCCTGAATGATGGTTGCGTTGAACTCGAAGCTCGAAGGATCGACCAGCAGTCCCAGCGAGGTGCCCCGGGTGAGCCAGCGTCCGACGTAGTCCTTGATTTGAGGCGATATCCACACGCCATCCTGTCTTGCCTTGATGACAAGTTGCCTCTGGTCGCTCTCGAGGTGCGCCAGCCGTTTGGAGGCCGCCTCCAGGCGGCTTGTCAGGGGTCGGACATTGGCCGAGGTCTCCTGCATGGCCTGCCGCAGCCGGGCCTGGGTTTCGTCGATGGTGGCACGGGCAGCGGCGAGCTCCAATTCCAAGGTGGGATTGCGCAGTCGCAAGAGTTCCTGTCCGGCCTTCACGGAGTCGCCGGGGCTGGCGACCAACGTCTCCACGAAACCGGGTGTTTCATTTGCCACCTGGTTCCACTGGCTCGCCTCCAGCACACCCTGGGCGCGGAAGTAATGGGGGAAAGGAACGAACTGGAGCAGCACGACCAGCGAGGCTGCCACAAGGGAGGTGACTGCTACGGCCCTGGACCGATGCCGTTCGAGTTTTGGAGAAGAGC
>CANLCA010000266.1 GCA_947487925.1 Verrucomicrobiales bacterium
ACACCCAACGCGGGTGTGACCGAAGGCGGGGTGGTGCATCCGCATGTGGGGTTCAAAGCGCCCGGCATGAGCGGCATCCTGGATGCCGAGATGTTCGCGGGCGCGGACTTCAACATGCCGGGCTATCAGGTTGCCCAGTTAACCCTTAGCACCGCGCCCCTCATCACCCAGATTCGCGTGAGTCAGGGCATGGTTCGACTCACTTGGGCGGGCGGTGAAGCGCCGTTCCGCGTGGAGCGGCGCGATAGTTTGACCAGCGGCATGTGGGTGGAGGTGCTGACCACGACCGAGAGTCTGGCGGACCTTTCTGCGGGCGGCCCGATTGGCTTCTTCCGCATTGTAGGACGTTGATGACACGCGCCGGCGGCTCCTTGCATCGGGCAATCGGCCGTCGCCACAGGTCAACTTTTCCGGGAATAAGCGCCGTTCTCAGATCTTCAATCCGCGCAGTGAAACAAAACGCCGATCCGGCTACGACACCGTATGCGGCAAGAACCATGACCATGAAACACAAAATGAAACTGACATCGCGACTCCTGAGGCACCATCCGACCTCGTCGGCTTTGCTGTTCACCCTGATCACGTTCGCCGCTGCGTCCGCGCCCGCCGCCGACACGTATGAAACCCGTGTCGTCGCCCGCGGTCTGAACCGCCCCACCGGCATTGTGGCGGAAGGCAGCAAGTCGCTCTACATCACGCAACTGCCCACGCCCGGCGTGGCCGGCCCGAACGGCGGCATGAACCGGGTGGACAAGGTCCAACTCGGATCGGGCCGCATCATCAACCTGACCATGGGCGAACCGGAGCCGACCAACCTCGCCCTCGACCAGCACGGCCACTTGTATTGGACCTGCAAATCCGCTGGCGTCATCCTGGAGCGTAACCGGCGCGGAACGGTGGCTCCGTTTCTGACCGGATTGAACAAGCCCAGCGGCATCGCCGTGGACCGTTGGGACAGAGTCTATTTCACCTTGCTTCCCACTCCTGGCGTGCCTGGAAATATGGGCGGCAACAATACCGTCAACGTCAGCGACGGCTCGCAAGTCCACGTGCTGACCATGGGCGAACCGGAGCCAACCGACATCGCGGTCACGCGCCGCGGCGAGGCTTATTGGACCTGCAAGTCTGCCGGTGTAATCCTGAAACGCGCGACCGACGGCACCGTCAGTCTGGTGCTCAGCGGTCTGCACGCCCCGACGGGCATCGCCTTGGATTCTCGCGGCGAGAAGCTCTATTTCACCGAAGTGCCGACGCCGGGCGTGGCGGGCGGGATGAACCGGGTTTCCGTGTATGACCTCGAAGAGGGCGAGCTTTCGGCCGTGAACATCGGTGACCCGGAGCCAACGGACATCACCGTGGCCCGCAATGGCCGTGTGTATTGGACCTGCACCAGTGCCGGCGTGATCGTGGAAGCGAGGCGCATCTGCGAATACAACGAAGACGAGGACTGAGTCGGAAAGTTGAATCAACACCCGCCTTCCAGTCCGGGAGGCGGGTGTGTTGTTTTGGGAAACCTGAGTCCGGTCGCGCGGATCACGTCCACCCCGCGCCTCAGTGAGACGGGTCGAAATGCTCCGGGTGATCCTGGTCAGCAAACTCACGCCGCACCGTCTCTACGCGTCCATCGGCAAAGGCCACATTGGCCTTGCCGGCGTGGCGCTGGGTCAGCGGATATCCAAGCGGCTGCCAGCGTCCGTCGTCAATGAACGCGCTGCCGGGGCCGTCTTGGGCGCTGCCTTTCTCCTCGGCGAGCATGATCTTGTGCGAGGGATTCACGACCGCACCGAGCTTGTTGAAGAACTTCCTCGAACGGTCTTGAGAAATGTAGCTGGCCATGCCTCCCATCGAGTGGGCGTTCAAGGAGTAGCTGTAGGTGTAAAGCTCCTGACTCATGTTCTGCTGCCACGCCCGTTCCCGCGCCAGCGCGTCGCGATCCGCCGGACACCGGAAATAGGTGGACCGGTAGCCGCTAAGATACGGCGCCAGTGCACTCCCGTGGGCATTGCGCATCGTTGGTTGGCCGGCCGGCCCCGTCTGCATCTGCCACCAGATCCAGTCCTCCGGTTGGGCGCTGACCGTGCTTGCGGCCGCCCCAGTGGGAAAGACATCCTCGTGCTCGTCGCAATACAGCAGAAAGGCGAGCCCCAATTGCCCCTGGTTGCTCACGCAAGCGGCGGCGTGAGCTTTTCCCTTGGCCCGCGCCAGCGCCGGCAACAGCAGCGCCACCAGGACACCGAGGATAGCCACCACGACTAGCAACTCCATCAGGGTAAACGCCGCCGCCGACCGTCCGCTGGGGCAGATCGGCGACCTGAAGCCGCGCGGGGATGACATCAACCGAGATTCCATGACACAGCAGCCAAGCTAGGCCCAGTCCAGCACAAGTCAAATGGGCCTCGTGGGCTTCGGCGTTTTCAAGATGCTGCCAACTCGGGCTCCTTGATGATGAGACGTTTCGCTTTGTGATGCAGGCCGCGCGCGGCAAGTTGGGGATGAATTTCATCCGCGCTGTGGTCGAGCGCCTACGCCATGCCAACAAGCATTTCGTCGAGGAAGTCGTGCGCAACGAGCGCCTCAGCCTGCTCGGACGGAGGAGCAGCACGATCATCCACGACTCAAGAATCCGATGTCGACGATTCTGTTCGCCTGCCAGATGATCGAGCGAAAGTCGAAGGATCCGCAGATGACGCGCTTCACCACCGTCATCGACGACGTGGTGGAGCAGATGGTTGGCATGACGCAGGAGTTGCTCGAATACTCCCGCGGCAACACACAACTGAATGTGGAACGGGTCTTGGTAGGCACCTTTGTGGCGAAGTTGGAGGAGCAGTTCCTGGCAAGGCTGAGTGAACAAGGAATTCAGGTTGAGTGCTCCATCGGCTGCGCCGCCTGGGTGAGCGTCGATCCCCAGCGGTTTCTCGGGTTGCTCCTGAACCTGCTGAAGAACGCCCGAGAGGCAATGTCCACCGGTGGGGTCCTGCGTTTCGTGGTGCGTGAGGAGGGCGACTGGCTCCTGTGGGAAATCGCTTATTCGGGCTGCGGCATGCCGCCGGAGGTTCTCGCGAACGTTTTCGAACCTTTTTGTCACGCGCGGAAAATCTGGCGAGAATGGTCTCGGGATGTCTATCGCGAAATCCGTCGCTTGGGCGCACGGGGGCGGTATCGAAATCACCAGCGAGGTGGGGCGTGGGACAATCTGCGTCGTGCGCGTGCCGCTTGGACGGTAAATCGTCCATGGCGCTTGGTGCTTGGCCGATCGTTGGTTGGGGGCAGGGGACAAAAGGCCCGAATTGCTCCCAATTTGGCCGGGTTCAATTTTAGCGAACGCATCACGGCAGTCTCTCCTGGAATGTGCCATTGCTCTCCGCTGGACCTGCGGGTTCGGTGGGGGTCAAGTTTTGACAAACAACCGGTTCCAACGCTGCGGAAAGGGATACCACACCAATGTTTTCAGAAGCATCGAACGCACCTTGGCTTTGGCTACTTTGGGGCGTCTGGATGGGTCGAGATTTGGGGTGCCCCCGAGGAGATCGAGGGTTTGTTGGCCTATCAGTACTGGCCAGGCACAAGCAAGGCGGACGCGAACCCAAGAACGCGGCAAGGTGTTTGTGTAGCGCCAACCCGCTTCCAGGTGATCGCGGGCGTTTTGATGCCAGTGCCTGAACACTTTTTGGAGCTTGAAAGCGCTGCGGTGATCCAGCAAGTCCGAAGGGGCTAGTCCGATTTGGTGGAGGTCGTCCGAGGGCAGGTAACACCGGCCGTTCGCCAGGTCTCGAGGTAGATCGCGCAGGATGTTGACCAACTGGAGTCCTTTCCCGAAGCGAACTCCATCTGCGAGCAGTGTTTCGAGGTTTCCCTCGAATCGCGGGAGGAGGTGTTTCAGGCACAACTTGGTCCAGAATTCACCCACACTACCGGCAACGCGATAGGTGTAGTCGTCGAGTTCCACCGCGGTCTTCAACGCAAGGACCTGCGGGGTGGAAGCTCCTGAGAACCGGATCAGGTCGAGCTCTTGCCCGCTGATGATGGTTGAAAGGACCTCTCGTATCAGGTTCGCGTCCTGGATTTCAGTGTCCCTCAAGAGTTCGAGGGCTTCGCCAACTCGCTGGAGCAGGGCTCTTTCGGCCACATCAGATTGTGCGTTGGTGAAAGTGTCCAACTCGAGTTTACCAATCCTCTTCGAAGCCACATGGTCGCGAAAGTTGCGCAGGGTTGAGAGGCGCTCAGCTAGTGGCACAAGCTCGGTGTCGGCGATGGTGTCCGCGGTCCGTGCGAGCAGGTAAGCGAGCCCTATTTGCGGAGAGATCGACGGCGGGAGGACGCGCAGAGTGAGATAAAAGGATCGGGAGACTTTGCGAAGGAGGTCGCCCAGGAGATCCGGATCATCTTGGTTCTGCATGGGGAGCGATTCAGTCAGTTAACGTTACGACAGCAGGTGCCCAGGGAGTATCTCCGCAGGGTCTTGGTGACAAAGTCTTCCCAAGTCGCTCACCAGATGCCTGAAGGATGGGCCTCTTTCCTCGTCAAGTCGCTCCCATCCAGGCTGTTTTCAACGTTCACCGTGCTCAGCGGCTGTTTTAAGGGTGAAGAGCGCCCCGCGACGGATTCTAGACTTGGGTTTTTGCGAGTGCTTTCTTCCATCTTTTGAGCTGTTTTTGAACCTCCTTGGCGCCGGGTGAACCTGGGATGGTGCGGCGGCGCATGGCTTCTCGGAGGTCGAAGATTTTGAGGGCGTCCTGGTTGAAATGAGGGTCGAACTTCCTGAACTCCTCGAGAGAGAGCTCGGCCAGGGTCTTTCGGGAAGTTTCGGCATGGGCGACCAGACCGCCAATTGCGTGGTGCGCCTCGCGGAATGGCACGCCTTTCCTCACGAGATAGTCGGCCAGATCCGTCGCCAGCAACGAAGGATCCGCGGCGGCACGAGCGCAGGATTGTTCGTTCACGGTGATTTGTCCGAACATCCCCGTGGTCAGGCGAACGCACCGCCGGACTGTGTCCACGGAGTCAAACAGGCGCTCCTTGTCCTCTTGCAGATCGCGGTTGTAGGTCATGGGCAACGCTTTGAGCAGGGTCAGCAAGGAAACCAGGTTGCCGATCACACGAGCTGATTTGCCCCGCGTGAGCTCCGCCACGTCCGGGTTCTTCTTCTGCGGCATCAGGGATGATCCGGTGGTGAAGGAATCCGAGATGCTGATAAAATCAAACTCGGTGGTGGCCCACAAGATGACATCCTCGGAGAGTCTGGAG